>NZ_QRHU01000003.1:0-57497 GCF_003470945.1 Collinsella sp. AM23-17
GCCACATTAAGTGGCCCCCTTTGCGTGCGGAACTCGCGACAGACCTTTCCCGCGCCTCCGCCTGCCGCCGCCCCTCACCCGTTGCGAGTTGAGTGGGCTGATGAGAAGCTGCGCTCGCCTCGTAGCAGAAGCGTAGCCTGGCATGCGCATCGCGGAAAGCTTGTCCCGGAATTCACGTCCGGAGTGGGATGCGGTTTCCGCTTGTGGCTCCGTTGGGAAACTGCATCCCACTCTGATCGCAAATTCCGGGTCGCATTTTCCGCCAGAGCCCTCAACCGGAAACTGCATCCCACTCCAAAGGCAAATTCTGGGACGGACTTTCCGAATCCCCATCCATCCGGAAAGTCCGTCCCACTCTGAATACATCCAGCGAACGCATGCGAGCGTGCCGTCCAGGACGGTCTCGTCATCGGGGTGATGGAAAATGTCACCCCCAAACGCTTGCCACGGTTGCGCCCACAAGTGTCAAGAAAAAAGCCTCGAGAATTTCGAGGCTTTCACGTTTGTACGATTGAACGCGCGGCACCGCGAGCGGCGGCCTACTCGCCCAGCACGGCCTTTTTGGCGGCTGCAGCCATGTTGTCCAGATCCTCCTTGGTGGGATGGTCCTTCGCGGCAACCCAGTTGTCGAGCAGCATCTTAAATCGGGCGTTGTCGGGATCTTGCTCGAGCATGGCCTCGTAGCGCTGCTTGACCGCGGGGCCCATCTTGCCCTGGCACATCGCCCAGCCCGCAAGCTCGGCATCCCCAGCCAAATTGGAAGTTACGCGATCAATAATCTGCTGGTAATAGCTCTGGTCGGCGCCAAAACCGCAGGTGCCAAACAGGAAGACGCGCTTGCCGTGCAAGGCGGAAAGCAACGCCGCGACCGAAGGCGTGCACGCGCCCTTGTCGCACCAAAAACCGACGAGCACCGTGTCAGCCGCGCAGGCGCCCTGCGCCTCGAGCGCAACCTGATCTGCATCCGCATCGTCGCTCAACGCCGCGGCATGGACAAACTCAACACCCGCAGCCTGCAGAGCGCGCTTGATCGCGCCCGATACCATCCTGGTATTACCGCTCTTGCTGTTAACCACCAAAGAGCACGTCATAGTCACGTTGCCTCGTTTCCCCCAAAACTAAAGCCACTAATGCAATTTATTAAAAGCATATCTTAGTACTATCGACGCAGATGTAAACCATCTGCCGCTAATCGGCAGCCCCTACTGGGCCCTACTGGGCAAACTGGCTACGATAAAGCTCGGCATAGAAGCCGCCTGCCGCTAGCAGCTCGTCATGCGTGCCGCGCTCGATAATCTCGCCATCGCGCATTACCAGGATGCAGTCGGCGTTGCGAATCGTCGACAGGCGGTGCGCCACCACAAAGCTTGTGCGGCCAGCCATGAGCTCGTCGAATGCTGCCTGCACCTGCAGCTCGGTGCGGGTATCGATGCTCGACGTTGCCTCGTCCAGCAGCAAGATCGCCGGGTCGGTAAGCATGACGCGCGCGATGCACAGCAGCTGTTTTTGACCCTGGCTAAACGTGCCGCCGTCCTCGCCAATCACCGTGTCGTAGCCGCCTGGCAGCTGCACGATAAACTTGTGCGCATGCGCGCGCTTGGCCGCCTCGATAACCTGTTCGCGTGTGGCATCGGGACAACCGTAGGCGATGTTGCCCGCCGCGGTGCCCTCGAACAGCCACGTATCCTGCAGCACCATGCCAAAGGCACGGCGCAGGCTTGCGCGCGTGTAGTCACGCGAGGAACGGCCATCGACCGCGATGCGACCGGCGTCGATATCGTAGAACCGCAGCAGCAAATTGATGAGCGTTGTCTTGCCACAGCCCGTGGGACCGACCAGGGCAAAGCGCATGCCGGGCTTGGCATCGATGCAGATATCCTGCAGCAGTTTGCGGTCGGGCACATAGCTAAAGTCCACATGCTCAAACGAAACCTCGCCCTGCGGGGCGGCAAGCTCTACGGCGTCCGACGCGTCGGGCTCCTGCTCGCGCGCATCGAGCAGCGCAAACATGCGGCGCGCCGAGGCGTACGCGGTCTGGATCTGCGTGATGACGTTGGTGACCTCGTTGAACGGCTTGGTGTACTGGTTGGCATAGGACAGGAAAATCTGCACGCCGCCCACCGTAAGCGCCGCTGGCACGCCCGTGATCACGCCCACGCAGCCGATCACAGCGACCACGGCATAGATGATGTTATTGATAAAGCGCGTGCCGGGGTTGGAGAGCGAACCCATAAACTGCGCGCGTTCACCTGCTGTATAGAGCTCGGCGTTAAGGGCATCGAAGCGCTGCTGAGCGTGCGGGCCGTAGGCGAAGGCGTCCACCAGCTTTTGCTCACCCACATACTCCTCGATATGACCGCCGAGCTGCCCTTGAATACGCTGCTGAGCCGTAAAGCTTTTGTTGGAGAGCTTGGCGATGGCGCCAGCTGCAAAGATGGAAAGCGGCGTGACGAGCACCACCACGAGTGTCATGGTCAGGTTAATGGAGAGCATAAACGCAAGCGTGCCCACGATGGTGATGACGCCGGTAAAGAGCTGGGTAAAGCCCTGCAGCAGACCATCGCCCACCTGGTCGACGTCGTTGACTACGCGGCTCATAAGGTCGCCGTGGGCATGGCTGTCGATAAAGCTGAGCGGCATACGGCTGAGCTTGTCGCTCGCCTCCACGCGCATGTCGCGCACTGTCTCGTAGGACAGGCGGTTGACGCAGTAGCCCTGCAGCCACTGGAAGGCCGCCGCGCCCACCACGACAATCGCGAGCTTGGTGACGAGCGGCAGCAGTGCATCGAAATTCACCTGGCCCGCGGCAACGATCAGGTCGATGCCCTCACCGATAAGGATAGGCGTGTAGAGCTGCAGAATCACCGAGATGGCGGCGCTCACAAACGACGCCGTAAACGAAATACGGTGCGGACGGACGTAACCCATCAGGCGGCGGGTCACCGCGCCCACGGGATAGCGCTCAGGGTCGCCGGGCTGGCGCGGACCGTCGCCCAGGTCGTTGAGGTTATCGTTACCGGACACATTGGCCGCCATCGTGGCGACCGAACCGGAGGAAGTGTACGGGTTCATTTAGCAGCCCTCCTTTGCGCAAACAGATGCAGGGGCGGTCTGGGCGGACGCGGGCAACGCGCTCCCTTGCTGGCCCTCGAGCTCTTCGCGGCGCAGCTGCGACTGGCAAATCTCGCGATAGAGCTGGCAGGTCGCGTACAGCTCATCGTGCGTGCCCAGGCCCGCGACCGAACCGTGATCGAGCACGCAGATCATGTCGGCGTCGCGCACGGTCGAAACGCGCTGGCTCACGATGACGGTCGTCAGCGGCAGCCCGCCCTCGGCGGCACCGCGCACGCTGCGCTCGCGGATGGCGTGGCGAAGCGCCGCGTCGGTCTTAAAGTCGAGCGCCGAGGCAGAATCGTCCATGATCAGAACCTGCGGCGAGCCCACTAAGGCGCGCGCGATAGTCAGGCGCTGGCGCTGACCGCCGCTAAAGTTCTTGCCGCCCGCCTCGACCGGGGCATCCAGGGCTTGGGGCTTGTTGCGCACGAACTCGCTCGCCTGCGCCATGTCGAGCGCCGCCCAGAGCTCCTCGTCGGTCGCCGACTCGTCACGCCAGGTCAGGTTGCTGCGGATGGTGCCGCTCACCAGCGACGTTCGCTGCGGAACGGTCGCGACCACATGGCGCAGCTGATCGAGCGGCCAGGTGCGCACATCGGCGCCCATCACGCTCACACTGCCGGCGCCCGCATCGTACAGGCGCGGGATAAGCGAGACGAGCGTGGACTTGCCGCTGCCCGTACCGCCAATAATGCCAAGCGTCTTGCCCAGCGGGAGCTCCAGGGTCACATCGTTGACGGCGTTGGCAGCGCCAGCGCCAAAGGAGAAGCTCGCATGACTCAAGCTCAACGCGGGAACCGGAACAGCGTTGCCCATCGCGCTCGGCTCGGGCAGTGCGACCGGCTGGTTGCCCTCATCGGTAATGCTCGGCACGCAATTGAGCACCTCGTTGATACGCGACGCGCTGGCGCTCGACTTGGTAAAGACCACGACCAGGTTGGCGACATACACGATGGAGGTGAGGGTCTGCGTCATGTAGTTGACGAACGCCATGACCTGACCCTGCGTGAGCTCGCCCACGTTGACCTGGATGCCGCCGACCCACAGGATGGCGCACACGCCCAGGTTCATCACAAGAAACGTGACGGGGTTGAGAATCGACGAGAGCTTGCCCACCGCGATGGCAGTATTGGCCTGGTCATCGGCGGCTTGGGCAAAGCGCTCACGCTCGTGATCTTCACGCACAAACGCACGGACCACGCGAGCGCCCGAAAGGCCTTCGCGGCAGATAAGCGCGATGCGGTCGAGCTTTGCCTGCAGCTGCTTGTAGTACGGAATACAGCGCGCCATGACAACCCAGAACACCAGGCCAATGGCGGGCGTGCAAATCAAGAAAATCACGCCCAGCTTAAGGTCGATGGCAAGGGCCGCAACCATGGAACCCACGGCCAAGAAGGGCCAGCGGATGAGCATGCGCACGCCCAGCGCCACGGCAAGCTGCACCTGGTTGACGTCGTTGGTGATGCGGGTGATAAGCGACGGCGTGCCAAAGCGATCAAGCTCGGCGTAGCTCAGCTTGTTGATGTGCTCGTAGAGCGCGCCGCGAATGTCGGTGCCCATGCCCTGCGAGGTCAGCGCCGCCATCTTTTGGCAGACGAGCGTAAACGAGATGCCGATCACAGCCATGGCGCCAAGTACCATACCGTAGTGGACGACGGCGTTCACGTCGTGTGCGCCGATACCCTTATCAATCATCTGGGCAATCACCAGCGGCGTCAGCAAGTCAAAGATCACTTCAATCAACTTGCACGCCGGGCCAATCACCATATACCGGCGAAACTTGCCACCAAAACGCCTGAGCAGCTCAATCATAAAAAGGCGCTCCCTATCATCATTCACACTCAATTCGAATCATGATAGTACCGCCACCCCAAAAGAAGCGTAAACAACTCGTCATTTCTAATGGGATTCGGTTTCCAAAGAAGCGGAAAGGCACGCGCACGCCCAGCCAGTGTCGGGTCGACCGCTTGGTATACTTACAGTAGTGCTACCAGCCGAGTCGCCGACCCTTGAAATGAGGTGCCGAGATGAACGACATTCTCGCAAGAAGAGCAAGACGAGCAACTATGAGCATCGCCCTTTCCGCGGCACTTGTCGCGGGAATCGCCCCCCCCGTAACGGCGATTGCGGCAGAAACCAGCTCCCCCACCGGTGCAGTTGCCCCGCAGACGGAAGATGCGGCCGCCGCAAAAGAAAAAGCGTATGCAGCCATGCAGGAAGCGCTCAAAAACCTCGAGGCCGCGAAAGACGCCGCAAGTCGCGAGAAAATTGCGGAAATCGATACTAAAATTGCCATTTTTCAAGAGAACTACGACACTAATTTGGCGCAAGCCGCCATATATAAGGAATCCCTTCCTACCATGCAAGCGAACGTCGATGCAGCTCAAGCCGAATGCGATAAGGCCCACAACCGGACAAGAGCCCTTGAGGCAGAATTAAATAAAATCGACTACACGACTCCTGCCGAAACTATTCGGCAGTTGCAAGAGGCGATCACAGAGGCAATAATGCAAGAAAATTCCTGTGAAGATAAGCTTGAGCACTGCCGAATGCGCCTCGAAAGTCATAAAAGCCTGATTTATTTCTTTGAAAGCGAAGTGGAGTTTAATAAAACCCATCTCGACGGAGAAACAGCCAAGCGGAATGCGCTCCTCGACGATTTGAAAAGAGCGCAAATAGCCTATGACGATGCCTGCAAGGCATACGAAGAGGCAAAGGCCGCGGCGGACAAGGCCGCCTCGCCCGAGATAACGAAACCCGCCGAGACGACAAAACCCTCCAGCTCAGCGCAACCGGCCGAAACGGCACAGCCCACCGGCTCGCCCGCGACCGGCAAAGACGCTCCATCGAGCTCCACCAAGCAAGCAAATACGACCACCGGCAAGCTCGCGAACACGGGCGACACAGCGCCGAGCGCAATCGCACTCGCAGCAATCGCCGCCGCAGGGTTCGGAATAGCCACCGCGGGTGTACGCCGCATCAAGAACTCAAAGTAGCTGCCAGAGCATATCGCTCCCACCAATCTACAAGCCCATAGACAAAGAGGCCCGTTTCCCCAACCAAAACCAGGGAAACGGGCCTCTTTACTTGTAAAAACAGATGGCAACGCCGCCGTCTCTTGAACCACGTAGCCATTGATGTCTTGGCGCAGTCAGCGAGCGCCACCCAGAGCGAACAAGTTGGCATGAAAAAGGCAAGGCATAGACCTTCTGGTCATGCCTTGCCTTTTGAATGACAAATTGTCGCTCTGGGTGGCGCGCAGCGTCGAGCATTGCGCGGTTTGGTAAAACCGCGCAAAAAGAAAGCCCGTGCGCTCGATGGATTCGGATGCCCGACAGAGGCTCCTTATGGCTGCTTCCTTCCGGACCTGACCAGATTCGGAACATGTCGTCATCCGAACCCATCGAACGCGCTAGGCGCTCGGTATATCTTACCTGCTCCCGCCCGCCAGAGCAAGGTAGCTAATTTGGGACGGGGCTTTTTGACTACTTTTTGACTGGTGGGGCATCAGGGTGGCGAAAGTAGTCAAGGAAGCCCCGTACTAAATAGACTGATCTGGTGCTGTGCCACGAAAAGGGCCTATCTACTACGTTTTGGTCACAGGGGTCGACCATAGCCGACTTTTTCGAAAATCGGCAAGCTTTCTACCTGCGGTTTTGTTTTTGCAAATTCCGGGATGGTCGAAGGTGGCCGGTTTAACGTAGTAGATGGCCGCATTTCGTGGCAAACGGTCCGACCCAAGACCCAAGGCAGCCAACCTCGAATGGCCATTCTCGAAGTTGCGGTGGAATACGGACTGAATTGGCCCCTTAAAGGCAAAAACACTCCGTATTCCACCGCAACTTATAGGGAGATAGGCCTTAGAGGCGGGCGAGGTCGTAGGATCGAGCGGCTGCTTCGCCGGCACAGATGAGGTTGGTTGTGGCTTCTTGCGGATCGAGTGCCCGCTCCAGGTCCATGGGCTTGCGACAGATCGGCAGTACAAGGTCAATGCCCTGCTCATACACCGCATCCAGGTTGACGGCGCGACCGCCCACGACAGCGGCCACCGGCTTGCCATAGCGCATGGCACGGCGGGCCACACCCACCGGCGCTTTGCCGGCGGCGGATTGCTCATCCATATTGCCCTCGCCCGTTATGACCAGGTCGACATCGCGCACGCGCTCGTCAAATCCCACGAGGTCGAGCACGGTCTCAACGCCCGAACGCAACTCGGCACCAAGTGCCAACAACGCGGCGCCCAGGCCGCCGGCGGCACCGGCACCGGGCACGCCGAGCACCGAGCCAAATGTCCGTGCGCCCTCGGGTGTGTGCAACAACCCCTGGGCCCGAGCCTCGACAATTGCCGTATCGAGCAGGCGGCCGTAGCCGACCATCCAGCTGTCGTACTTACCCAGCGCCTCGGCATCATCCGCCGGCAGACCCTTCTGTCCACCGAACACTGCCAGCGCACCGCGACGCCCTACGAGCGGATTCTCGACATCCGATAGCACAACGATACGAGCGCCATCCAAAGCCTGCAGCGCTGGCGCCAAATCAACGCTCGCCACCTGCTCAAGGCCGGCAAGACCGGGGGCGACATCGCAGCCCCGATCATCGACCACACGCGCGCCCAGCGCCTGCAGCATGCCGGCGCCACCGTCGTTGGTGGCGCTGCCGCCCAAGCCAATATAGATAGTCTTTGCCCCGGCACGAACCGCACGGAGCATCAGCTCGCCCACGCCATAGGTCGAAGCCGCAAGCGCCGCCGATTCCGTGCAGGGTGAATACCCAATACCCGCCGCCTCGGCCATCTCAATTACAGCCGACTCGTGCTCGCCGTCCACCAGCATCCGGGCAGACACGCGGTCGCCCAAGGGGCCTGCGACATCGCAGGTCACAAGCTCGCCACCGCATGCGGCGATGGCATCGAGCGTTCCCTCGCCACCATCTGCCAGCGGCAATGTGCGCACCTCGGCATCGGGCCAAACGCGGCGCACGCCTTCGGCAACCGCCGCCTCCGCCTGCGCGCTCGAAACGCTGCCCTTAAAGGAATCGATCGCCAACAGCACACGGCGGGGCCGGCGGCGCGCGGCACCAAAATCGACCGCCTCAACGGCAATATCTTCGGCACACACGAGCGCCTCGGCATGAGCGGCATGCGCCTCAAGATCGGCCCCGCAACCGCAGTCAGCACCATCGGTGCCACGCAGCCCACTAAAATAGCTGCTCAGCACCTCACGACACTCGTCTGCCAGCACGCCAGCCGTCACGTTAAACCGATGATTCAGGCGCGAGTCGGCATTCAAATCGTATAGGGATCCCAACGCGCCCGCCTTGGCGTCGCTCGCGCCATACACGCAGCGCCCCACGCGCGCGTTAACCATAAGCCCCGCACACATGCAGCAGGGCTCGAGCGTCACGTAGACCGTACAGTCGGAAAGGCGCCAGCGACCGAGCGACCGAGCGGCAGCGCACAGGGCCGCGAACTCTGCATGCGCCGAAGGGTCCTGATCGAGCTCACGACGATTATGCGCCCGCGCGACAATCTCACCCGCGCGCACCACCACAGCGCCAATGGGCACCTCGCCCACCGCCGCGGCGGCGCGCGCCTCCGCCAACGCCTCGCGCATGAACTTCTCGTCGATTTCGGTGCTCGTCATCGTTCGCCTTCCCTGTTGCAAATTCAAAACGATGCTATCATTACGACTCACGGAGAGATGGCAGAGCGGTTGAATGCGGCGGTCTTGAAAACCGTTGAGCGCGAGAGCGTTCCGGGGGTTCGAATCCCCCTCTCTCCGCCACTCTTAGTGACTCACCGGCGTCATGGTCCGCTCGAACAGCGCATCGACCACGTCGGCGATTTCGGATCGGCGCTCCAGCACGTGGCCCGATTCCCACCACATGGTAAAGAGCCGAATAATGCCGCCGGCGACAAACTCAGACGTTGTCTCGAGCGATACGGGCGCAAGCGCATCCTCGTCAAGCGCGCTCATCACGCGCCCGCGTATGGAGCGCGCGATGCGGTCGCAAATCATGCTGGTCAGCATGCCCGACATACTGCTCGCCAAAATGTTATCCATGAGCTGCTCATGCGCCAGAATCAGATCCATGGCATCGGCGAACACTTCGTGGCGAAGCGCGCGCACGTCCTCGGCGCCCTCCGCGCCATCCGCATCGGCCCGCTTTTGCGGCAGACCCGACATGAGTTCATCGATATAGAAGGCAAAGTAATCGTTTTTGTCGCGGAAGTGCTTGTAGAACGTCGTCCGACGAATCATAGCGCGGTCGCACAGCATGGCAACCGTCACGTCCTCAAACCGATGCTCTTCGAGCAGCTCAGTAAAGGCCTCGAACAGGGCCCGATAGGTTTTCTTGATGCGAAGGTCCATACGTATCGCCCTCCTCAAGGAAAAGACAGCGCTCACTAATCTGTCGCATATCTTATACCTGTATCGCCCACTCCCTGGCGAACGGCCTCACCTTGGTGGAAACATAACGCTTACCGGAAAGTTCGGTATCGCCAAAGGTTGCGGGTATACTAGTAGCGTTACACCAACGGCAGCCGGCGGAAGACGCCGCGGCCATTCGAAACGGAGACACCATGATTCCCGTCATCATCGGTATCGTTGTTGTCGTTGTGATTGTCTGCGCCATCGCTGGCATCTACAACAACATGGTCACCAAGCGCAATCGCATTGATAACGCCTGGCAGAACATCGACACGCAGCTGCAGCGCCGCAACGACCTGATCCCTAACCTAGTCGAGACCGTCAAGGGCTACGCTAAACACGAGCAGGACACGCTTGCCGCCGTGGTCAACGCGCGCAACGCCGCCGTGAGCGCCACCACGCCCGAAGCTAAGATGGAAGCCGACAACGTGCTGACCGGCGCCCTGCGCCAGCTCTTCGCCGTGGCCGAGGCTTACCCCGATCTTAAGGCGAACACCAACTTTACGCAGCTGCAGGCGTCGCTCGAGGATACCGAGAACAAGATTAGCTATGCACGCCAGAGCTACAACGACTGCGTGCTCAGCTACAACAACGCCATTCAGACGTTCCCGGCTGTCATCTTTGCCGGCATCTTCCAGTTTAAGGAGCGCCAGGGCTTCGAGGCCGCCGAAGCAGCCCGCCAGGCCCCGACCGTCAAGTTCTAGTAGTTTGGCAGCGCATCCTTAATCGGCCAAATGCATAAACCGCCCCGTCGAATGCATACTTCGACGGGGCGGTTTCCTTTTTCGCGAAGCTCCCCCTCTAAGCGCCGTGCATTTTTAGGAGTATTCAACATAACCAAGGGCTTCGGGCACCGCGATAAATGCCAAAGAGCGCAAATATCCCTGCAAATCAAACGCTGTCAGCCCATAACCCCGCCCATCATTCGTAGAAAACATCGAGAAATCCCGATTTTTTGCCCGAGGTCGGTATGCAGGGGCCTTCGATTGCAGAATACTCGCAAAAATGCACGTCGCCATCACCCCCACATGGCGCGAACCAAAACAAAAGCGCGGCCTAAAAGGCCGCGCGCCATCTTTCATTCAGATCTATATTGCTCGTAACGGCAGCGCCGAGGTAACGCAGGCCCGAGGGCAACCTTCCTTTCCGGCGCACTCCGCAGGACGAAAGAACCTCCGCCGCACGAAGTGCGCTGCGGAGGTTCTTGCATGTCCGAGGACGCGCCGGAAAGGAAGGTCGCCCTCGGCCCGGACAGCTAAGACAGCTTACGCGACGGTGTAAACCCAGTTGTGCTTATCCTCAACAGCACCAGACTGGATGCCCGTCAGGGTCTCGCGGAGCCTCTTCATCACAGGACCGATCTCGGTGTAGCCAGCCGGGAAGGTCACAGTCTCGTCGGCACCGTAGACCTTGTTGTCGATCTCGCCGACCGGGGAGATAACGGCAGCGGTGCCGCACAGACCGCACTCAACAAAGGTGCCGGCCTTAACCTCGGCCCACTCGACGGGACGCTGGTCGACGGTCATGCCCAGGTCCTGAGCAACCTGAACGAGCGAACGGCGGGTGATGGAGGGAAGAATGGAGTCGGTGTGCGACTGCGGGACAACAAGCGTGCCATCTTCCTTCACGAACAGGATGTTGGCGCCACCGGTCTCCTCGACATAGGTGCGGGACTCGGAGTCGAGATACAGGTTCTCGGCATAGCCCTCGCGGTGAGCCTCCATCGTGGGCTTCAGGGACATGGCGTAGTTGAGGCCGGCCTTGATGTTGCCGGTGCCGTGCGGTGCGGCGCGGTCGTACTCGGAAACGCGCAGCTTGACAGGCTTGAGGCCGCCCTTAAAGTACGGACCGACCGGGGTCACGAGAATACGGAACGTGTACTCAGGAGCGGGAGCCACGCCGATCACGTCACCGGAGCCGATCATAAATGGACGCACGTACAGGGTTGCGCCGGAACCGAAGGGCGGAACCCATGCGGCGTTGGCAGAGACGACCTGCTTGACGGCCTCGACAAACTTATCCTTGGGGAACGGGGGCATCTCCAGACGCTGGGCGGAGTTGTACATACGCTCGGCGTTCATGTCGGGACGGAAGCAGACGATGCTGCCGTCCTCGGCGGTGTAGGCCTTCAGGCCCTCAAAGACCTCCTGGCAGTAGTGGAAGATACCGCCGCACTCGGAGACGTGCAGGGTGTGGTCGGTGGTCAGGCCGCCCTCGTCCCACTCGCCATCCTTCCAATGAGCCTCGTAGCTGTAATCGGTCTTCATGTAGCCAAAGCCGAGGCTACCCCAATCGATATCTTTCTTCTCGACAGTCATATGTCGCTCCTTACATACGCGGTTGCATACTCGCGAACCCGCACGCAAGGACCGAAGCAGGCCGCGTCGCAACGTCGCATACCCGGAGCGTAGAGCCGGGCAGGACACGCGGGCAGCATCAAAGCCGATGGCGCGTCGATTCGCATGCAGGTGATTGTACTCCCCGCACGCCTTGGATAAAACGCTTTTCTTTAACTAAGTAAAGTATTTTCATTTGCCTTCAACACAAAAGGCCCGCCATCGAATCCGATGACGGGCCTTGGAATTAACATCCGAAAACAAGCTCGGACTAGGCGTTCTTTTTACCGAGCTTTGCCTTAACCAAACAGACCACGGTCGGAATGATCGACACGGCGACGATGCCTACGATCAGCAGCTCAAAGTGCTCCTGCACAAACGGAATGCCACCAAAGAAGTAGCCCAGCAGCGTAAAGACCGTCGACCAGGTAATACCACCCAGCACGTTAAAGATGACAAAGTTGCGCCAGTGCATGCCGCCCATACCGGCGATGAAGGGCACAAAGGTGCGGATAAACGGGAAGAAGCGACCCAGGAAGATGGCCAGGTGGCCCCACTTGTCAAGGAAGTCCTCAGACTTTTTAATGCGCTCGGGCGTCATGGCCTTTACCTTGCCCGAGGCGATGATTTTGCGGCCAAAGAAGTGGCCGATCATAAAGTTGCACTGATCGCCCAGGATGGCTGCGGCCCATGCGACGGCCAGCAGGGCCACGATGTTAAAGCCGCCGTTGTGGGCAAAGAAGCCCGAGGCAAACAGCAGCGAATCGCCGGGAAGGAACGGGAAGAACACCACGCCCGTCTCGATAAAGATGATCAGGAACACGCAGCCGTAGGCCATGAGCGGGCCAGCGGCGATCCAGCTGGCGATCGCAGTGCGCGGATCCTTAAGCAGCTCGGCGATAAAATTGATGAAACCCATGAAGTTAAACCTCTCAGTTGTGGGCGCGGACACGTCCAAGTTGACCAGTATACGGTTGCGGCGCCCCCTCGTGCGCAACCCCACAAAAGCATGACTCCATTACCAGCAAGTATGCATAACTGACACCTGTCACGCTAAGCCGTGAAAGATTGCTCTTCCTAATCCCTAGCGAATCGCTATACTTTATTGAATCGCATTGCCATGGCGCTAAGGGAGGGCGGTCAGTGAGCTTTATCAATACCATTCGCGAGGACATCAAGACCGTCCAAGCGCAGGACCCCGCCGCGCAAAACGGTCTGGTCATTTTTCTTTCGTACCCCGGCCTGCACGCCAAGTGGAACCACGTGCCCGAGCACTGGCTGTGGGAGCACGGCCATCGCTCGCTCGCCCGGGTGCTCTCGCAAATCACCCGCCACATCACCGGCGTCGAGATTCATCCCGCTGCACAGATCGGCAAACATTTCTTTATCGACCACGCCATGGGCGTTGTCATCGGCGAGACCACCATTGTGGGCGACAACTGCGTGCTCTACCAAGGCGTCACGCTCGGCGGTACCGGCAACGAGACCGGCAAACGCCATCCCACCCTGGGCAACAATGTCACGGTGGGCACGGGCGCCAAGGTGCTTGGCAACATCCACATTGGCGACAACGTCAAGATCGGCGGCAACTCGGTCGTCGTCAAGGACGTGCCCGACAACTGCACCGTCGTGGGCGTGCCCGGGCGCATCATCAAGCGCAACGGCTGCCGCGTGTTCGAGGAGAGCTTCGACGCCAAGCAGCATCGCGAGTACATGCCCGACGATGCCGCCGAGCAGAGCGCCCTCAACCGCCAGGGCATCAACGAAAACGCCCGTCGCGTCAAGGAACTCGAGCGAGAGGTGGCCGAGCTCAAAGCCCTCGTCGCCAAGCTCGTGGACGAGCGCTAGGGCCGTGGGCAGCCGCCACAGCATGAACGCCAGCACAAAAGGCGCGCCAGGGAATCAGCCCCCGGCGCGCCTTCTTTTCGATGCGACATGCGGGACTGCCCCTTTGTCACCTTATGCGAACTGGCTTAGGTAGAGGTCGGCGTAAGCGCCCTCGGCAGCCAGCAGCTCCTTGTGCGTACCCTGCTCGATGATATTGCCGTGATCCATGACCAGGATGAGGTCGGCATCGACGATCGTCGACAGACGGTGCGCGATCACAAAGCTCGTGCGCCCGCGCATGAGCGCGTCCATGGCGCGGCCGATGGCAAGCTCGGTGCGCGTGTCCACGCTCGACGTCGCCTCGTCTAGGATGAGGATCGCCGGGTTGTTGAGCAGCACACGCGCGATGGTCAGCAGCTGGCGCTGGCCCTGACTAATGCTCTCGGCATCGTTGGCCACCCGTGTGTCGTAGCCCTGCGGCATAGTGCGCACAAAGAAGTCGACCTGAGCGGCACGTGCGGCCGCGACAATCTCCTCGCGCGTCGCCTCGGGACAGCCATAGGCGATGTTCTCGGCAATGGTGCCATCGAACAGCCAGGCGTCCTGCAACACCATGCCAAACTGCTGGCGCAGCTCGCCGCGGTCCATGCGGCTCGTGTCCACACCGTCGAGGGTAATGCGGCCGTCGTCGATCTCGTAGAAGCGCATGAGCAGATTGATGAGTGTGGTCTTACCCGCACCCGTGGTTCCCACCACGGCGATCTTCTGACCCGGCTCGGCGGCAAACGACACGTCGCGCATGAGCGGCTTGTCGGGCGCATAGCCAAAGCGCACGTGCTCAAAAGCGACGCGGCCCTCCACCTTGCCCGGCAGCTTGGCAGCCTCGCCCGGCTGCGGATCGGCCTCCATCTCGGGCTCATCGAGCAGGTCGAACACGCGCTCTGCGCTCGCCAGCGCGCTCTGCAGCGAGTTAAAGGTAAACGACAACTGCGTCATGGGTTCGGACGCCTCGTAGATAAACTGGAAGAACGCTTGGAACACGCCGACGGTCATATGCCCGGCAACCAACATGCTGCAGCCCACAAGCGCAATCACGATCTGCGCCAAGCGGCCGATAAAGCGCACCGCGGGACCGACGGCGTTAATCATAAAGTCGGCCTTGGTGCTCACGCGCGCCAGCTCCTTCGAAGCCTCGTGTACCTCGGCAGAGCTCTGACGCTCGCGGTTAAACGCACGGATCACCAGACGGCCCGAGTAGCCCTCCTCGACCGCGCTCGTAATCTTGGACACCCACTCCTGGCGCTCGCCCGTCACATCGTGCGTGCGGCGCGACACGACCTTCGTCACCAGCAGCGAAAGCGCCGTAAAGAACAAAAAGACGAGCGTGAGCGGCACGCTAAACACGAACATCACGCTCACGGCGCCCACCACGGTACCGATCGACACCAGAAGCTGCAGCAAGCCGCGCTGCATGCTCTCGGACATCTTGTCCAAGTCGTTGGTCGCACGGCTGACGACCTCGCCGGGGCGATGCGCGTCAAAGTAGGCAAGCGGCAGACGGTTGAGCTTTTGTGCGATGCGGTTGCGTAGGCGCAGGTTGAGGCGCTCGGCAACGCTCGACATCAAAAAGCTCTGGAGTGCGTAGAACGAGGCGGCGGCGGTCCAGATCATAAAGTAGATAAAGATGGTCCTGCCGCAGTTCTCCCAGGTAATGCTGAAGGTAGCGTTGTTGGCAAACGCCAGCTTCATGTGTCCCCACAGCTCATCGATCACGCGGGCGCTGTAAGCCGGCGCCGCGGTGTTAAAGATGGCATAGAACACGATGCTCGCGAACACGATATAGAAGCGCCAATGGTCGCCGGCGGCCTCGTTCCACAGGCGGCGCACCGTCGCCCAGGTGTCGCGGGGCGTCTCGTCCTCGTCCTCGTCGTCAACGTCGCGCATGCGCTCCGCCTCGGCGCGGGCGCGCTCGTCCTCGGCGCGCTCGTTTTCCTCGTAGAGTGCCTGGCGGCGAGCCTCGCGCTCCGCCGCTGCCTTGGCGGCTTCGTCCAGGTCGGGCGTGGCGCCCGTCTCCTCGACTGTCTCTGCAACCGCGGCGTCATCGGCGATGCCCTGCTTCTTGAGCTCCTCGGTCATGCTACTCACCTCCCTTCATCTGCGATTCCGCGATAGCGCGGTACACCTCGCAGGTTTCCATGAGCTCGTCGTGCGTGCCTAGGCCCACGACCTCGCCGTCTTTGAGCACCACGATCTGATCGGCATGCAAAATAGTCGAGATGCGCTGGGCGATGATGAGCACCGCGGCATCGCACGTCTCGTCCCGCAGCGCATGGCGCAGTGCCGCATCGGTCTTAAAGTCCAGAGCCGAAAAGCTGTCGTCGAAGATATACAGGTCGGCGCGCTTCATGAGTGCGCGGGCAATCGCCAAACGCTGGCGCTGGCCGCCCGAGAAGTTCGTGCCGCCCTGGGCCACCGGCGTATCGAGCCCCTGGGGCTGGTCGAGCACAAAGGTGCTCTGGGCAACCTCCAGCGCATGGAGCATGTCAGCCTCGGTCGCGTCTTCGTTGCCAAAGCGCAGATTGCTTGCCACCGTACCCGAGAACAGCCATGCCTTCTGCGGCACATAGGCGATACGCCCGCGGATGTCGTCTTGCGAAAGGTCGCGCAGATCGATGCCGTTCAGGCGAATGGTGCCCTTCGTGGCATCGTGGAAGCGAAGCAAGAGCTTGGCCACCGTTGACTTGCCCGAGCCCGTTGAGCCCACGATCGCGGTCGTCTGTCCGCGGCGGCAGGCAAAACTCAGGTTGCACAGGGTGTCCTCGTCAGCATCGTCAAAACGGAACGACATGTGGTCGAACACGGCCACCGCGTCGGCCCCATCTGCGGACTCAGGCGCCCCGTCGCCCGGCGTAGCCTTGCCGTCCACAATGCTCGGCTCGATTTCGAGCACCTGCTGCGCACGGTTGAGGCACGCCGCGGCGCGCGGAAGCGTCAGCACCACCATCTGCGCCATCATCACAAAGAACAGGATCAGAATCGCGTACTCCAGCACGGCCGAGATGCTGCCGATTTGCATGGCATGGACGCCCACGCGGTTGCCGCCCACCCACAGCACCGCCACCTCGGCGATGTTCATCAAAAAGAAGCTGGAGCTGTCGAGACCCACAAACAGGTGGTTGACCTTAATGGCGTTGTCCGCGTACTCGCTAAACACCTCGTCCAGGCGCTGCTCCTCGTGGCGCTCTTTATTAAAGGCGCGGATGACGCGCACGCCTACGATGTTCTCGCGCAGCACCACGTTCATGCGGTCGATAAAGCTCTGCAGGCGCATAAAGATCGGCGCGGCGTTGGCAACGGTAAAGACCGCCGCCACCAGCACGATCGCAACGACCACGCCCAGCAGCGTGCCCATGGCAGGATCGATAAACCAGGCAAAGATGATGCCCGCCACGGCCAAGAACGGTACCGGCAGCACCAGCTGAATCGTCTGCAGGATCGCTTGCTGGATCACGTTGATGTCGTTGAGCGAGCGCGTGATCATCGAACCCGTGCCAAAGCGCTCAAAGTCGCTGGCGGACAGCTCGAGCGATTTGTCGTACACGGCGTTGCGGATATCGCAGGCCACGTTGGCCGCCAGGCGGGCCGAAAGATAACAGCCCAGCACCGCACCACCGCTGGCCATGCCGGTCGCGATAAACATGTACAGGCCGTTGCGCAAGATGTAATCGACGTCGCCCGTCGTGATGCCCGTGTTGACCATGTTCGCCAACATCGTGGGCACGAGCAGCGTACCGACGTTGTCGATTAGCAGCACCAGCAGCGTCACCGCGATCAGACCGCGGTACGGCCTCATAAACCTCATTAAGAGTCGCATGTCTCCCCCTTGCCCTTATCGTCAGCCTCGTTCTCGGCGGCAACTTGCCGTTTAAATGCCTCGCACTCTTCGTTAAGAACATGGGAGAACTTACCGACCAAGCGCATGATCTCGCGCTGTTCCCACGGCTCGAGCGCCTCGAATGCCTGTTGCTCGGCTTTTTGAGCCGGCAACGCATAGCGCTTGGCAAACTGCATACCTTCTGCGGTCAGTCGCACAACCTTGTTCTTACGACTGCCCTCGGCAAACTCCAACGTCGCAAGCCCTCGCGCCCTAAGCGTCTTGATTGCCGAATTGATGGTCTGTTTGCTGTAGAACCATTCACTCGTCAGCCGACTCACGGCAACGCTTCCACCCGCTGCACTCGTGTCGACGAGCATCCAATAGGCGCAATCCGAAAGACCACAGGTGCGCGCGAACTCCGAATAGATACGGTCAAGCCTGTTGAGCATCCGGTCGAAATCGACCGGGCTAACTGTACTATTCATCTCTCCCGCCATTCGATAGTCCGAGTTTTGACTAATTAGGGTTTCAGGTTAGTCCGAGTTTTGACTATCGTCAAGGGCGGCCGTGCAAGACGTGCGACCCATAACAACATATCGACAAAAAGACCGCCGGCGCGGGGGCGGCGCCGGCGGTTGCAAGAAAATATCGATTGTTGGCTGTTACGCAGCGACGGCCTCGTAGACCGTGGCGCCCGCAAAGCTGTCGTGCAGGCTCTTGCCGCAGATCCACGGCAGTTCGACGACCTCGCAGACCGTGTTGACCAGCTCGGAGCAGTCGGTAAAGTGGCCCTTATCGTTGAGGGCCTCGCAATCCTGAACACGCCAATAGCCATCGGTGTGCGTG
The DNA here is from genome assembly GCF_003470945.1 of Collinsella sp. AM23-17. Lineage (NCBI taxonomy): Bacteria > Bacillati > Actinomycetota > Coriobacteriia > Coriobacteriales > Coriobacteriaceae > Collinsella > Collinsella sp. AM23-17. The sequence continues at coordinate 18,432 of NZ_QRHU01000003.1, forward strand.
ATGTAGTACTCGTGATCGTTGATCGACACGAAAGCGCGCGTCTTGGAACGCAGCAGCTTCAGAAATCCTTCGAAGTCGGTCTCGACGACATCTCCAGCCTGGAACATGATGTTACCTCCTGGCCCGGCGCCACCATGGCGCGCTGATAAACGTTGGTACTCCTTTAGTAAAACCTTTATCAGAGCTTATGCGCGCATCATTTAGGCAAGTGGTAAAAAACCGCAGGGTAGACGGGATAAAACGTTTAATCATCCCACCGGTTTGTCACATTCTGGCTGAAGTTTTATGCAAACCAACTTTTCCACTTGGTAGCTTGCATTGTTTGGGGCCGACGGCGCGATTACGGTTTTGGTTCGGCGGGTAAGAACGAGGCATCGAAACCAACGTCAGGAGGACACATGGAGACCATCGAAGCGCTCATCCATCGCCGCAGCTGCCGCAACTACAGGGATCGCCCTGTCGAGGCCGAGAAGCTCGCACGCATTATCGAAGCCGGCCAGTACGCGCCGAGCGGCATGGGACGCCAGCCGGTGACGTTTGTCGCCGTTACCGACCCCGCGACCGTTGAGCGCCTCTCGCAGCTCAACGCCCAGGTCATGGGCAGCGAGGGAGATCCCTTCTACGGCGCCAAGACCGTTGTGGTGGTGCTCGTCGACCGTAGCGTGCCCACGCACCTGGAAGACGGCTCGCTCGCCATGGGCAACCTGCTCAACGCAGCCTATGCGCTGGGCGTCGATTCGTGTTGGATCCACCGCGCGCACGAGGTCTTTGACTCACCCGAGGGACTGGAGCTGCTGGCCAAGTGGGGTCTGCCCGCCGACGGAAGCCTACGCGGTGTGGGCAACTGCATTCTGGGCTACGCCGAGGACGCACTCCCCGGGGCCAAACCCCGCCGCGACAACGTGGTGTATGTAAAGTAATTAGTTCCGCCGTTCTAACGAACGGCGGACCCGCTCGCAACTTATCTTGCCGGTGGAGTTGTCGTCGTTTCGTTCGTTTGAGTCGTTTCGGCGCCGTCGCCCTGTTCGTCCTCGTCCTTTTGCGCATCGGCGATAGTGGAAGCTGCCGCAACGATTCCGCGCTGGGGCGCGACGCCCGTCTGGACCTGTGCGCCCTCGACAACTTCTATGCCTGCATGTGCGAGCTCGGGCGATTTAAACATTGCGTCCAAGTTGGCGCCGCCGCCGGCGTAGCCAAGCGCAGCGAGTGCGATGATGATTGCTGCAACGACAGCCACGATCGGCACGTAGCGATGCCAGCCGGCGGGATTGAGCCCGCTGCGACGAGCCGCCCCGCGGCTGATGTAACCGAGCGTTCCGTCGTGCTTGAGCTTTGAGCCCACCACGCGCTTGCGGCCCCACAGCGACGACTCGGCCTGCATGGCCAAGCGAGCGCTTGCCGAAGGATAGCCATATTTAGTGCGCTTGAACGAGCCATCAAACCCCGAGGCGTGTTTGCCCCACGTCACCGATGTCGTGCGTCGGTTAACCGGCGCGGCACTCCGCCTTCTGCGGCTCGGTTTTGAAGTCTCAGCCATATGCCCTCGCACGCCGTAACCAAATCGAAACAATAACGCTTTGGACTGTAGCACACGCGTCGCGCGCGGTCACGGGCGCCTCGCTCAACGGTCATCGTCCTTCAGCAAGCGCCACAGCGTTGTACGGCTTATGCCCAGCACCTCCGCCGCACGGGTTCGGTTGCCGTGTAGATGATCTACAACCAGATGCGCGATATCTCGCTCGGTATCGGCCAGCGGTCGCAGGATATACAGGTCACTTTCGAGTGTCGGGGCGCCAAAGGTTGCGGTCTTAATCACGTCCTCTTGGGCGAGCACTTCCTCCGCCACAGCGCGGTCCACCGCGCCCGCCCCCACCAATATATACAGTCGTTCCGAGACCTCGCGGAGCTGCAGATAATTGCGCGGCCAGCGGTAAGCATCGAGCGTCTTCGTCGCCGCGGCGGACAGCGTGGGCGCTGCCGTCCCAAATGCATCAGCGAGATATTCCAAATAGCGCGCAACCTTTGTCGACGCGGCTCCTTGCTCGGCAATCGCCGGCGCCACGCTCACCGCACAGGCGAAGCGCTCGGTCACAAAGGCGGCTTGATCACTTTCGCCGCCGCCCGGCATGTCATTCGCTGTCAGCACCACATGGCAGCGCGTCGCCAACGCGGTGTCAGCCATCGTGGAAACGAGCTCGCGGAGGCGCTGGGGGCCAACCGCGTTCCAGCCCTCAATGCAAAGGGTCAGCCCCGTTTGGAACAGCGGCGATTCGGAGCTTTTGAGCACATGGCGCCAGCCCCGATCGGTGAGCTCATCGAGCGCGACGGAAACAAAGGGTTGATCGGCAAAAGGACCGTCCAGATAGAGGCGCTTGGCGATCTCGACCTGACCCGCGCCCAGCTCGCCCTCGAGCATAAGGGGCACGCCGCGCGCATAGCTCTCGGCCACCGGTGCAGCTACCGCAGCGGCACCCTCAACGACGCCGTACGCGCTCGATTCGTAGCGGGCCTCAACTTCGTCGGCGTTGAGCCACTCGATGCCCGCATGCGCCGCGGCACCGCGCACCTCGCGGACCACAACGACCCAAAGCCTCCCGCCCTCTTTGTCGGTGGGGCGAACAGTCAGGCTCAGGCGCGCACCCGCACGTCCCATAACCAGACGCGCGCCGTCTCCTATACGGTCGAGGCGCTCAGCGACAAAAGCCGCCACATCCCGCTCAAGCGCCGCATCATTCATGGTCGAAATCGCGACGTCCCCACGCACATCGATTGCCAATGCCGAGGCCCCGGCAGCAGCCAGGGCCTCGGTCAAGATGTTCAGCTTGGCATCGCTATCCATAATTTGCCCCTGTCCGCGGCGACGTGCAGCCGCCGACGGTCGCACGACCGAGTGTTTCAAAATTGAACGATATTGCTCACCAAACACTATAGGGCAGAAAGCGCCGTCCTGCGAGTATAGGTGTTGCCCCGCATCGCCATCCTGGCGGGGCGATAAGAGCTCTTCGGGACTTATAAACCTGCGGACAAGCCATACCCGCAAGAGCTCCTATCGCTCCACCGTGAGAATGCGCTCACCGGCACGCAGCGCGCAAATAAGCTACTTCTCTACCAGATTCCCAGCACGTGCTGCATCCCCAAACTCATGCACGCAATGCCAATCCAGCAGCAAAAGCCCAGCGCGATGGGCTTGCCGCCCTTTTTGACCAGCTCGACGATATCGGTATTAAAACCAATAGCCGCCATGGCCATCACAATAAAGAACTTCGAAAGCTCCTTGATGGGCGCCGTAAAGGGCGCGGGAAGCTGAAGCACCGTGGTGATTACGCTCGCCAGCACAAAGAACAGCACAAACATGGGAAACGCGCGTTTAAGGGAGAACGTGCTTTTGGCGTCGCCGCCGGCCTTGCGCGCCAGATGCATCTGCCAGCATGCGAGAACCAGCGTGATGGGGATAATGGCCAGCGTTCTGGTGAGCTTGACCACCGTGGCGCTCTCGAGCACATTGGCGCCGGGATGCATGCTGTCCCAGGCGCTCGCCGCAGCCGTTACGGACGAGGTGTCGTTGATGGCGGTGCCGGCAAACAGGCCAAAGCCCTCGTCTGTCAGCCCGAGCATACCGCCGAGCGTCGGAAACACGAGCGCCGCGATAACGTTAAACAGGAAGATGACCGAAATGGCCTGGGCAATCTCGCGATCGTCGGCATCGATGACGGGCGCGGTCGCGGCGATGGCAGAACCGCCGCAAATCGACGAGCCCACACCCACAAGCGTCGCGATCTTACTCGGCACGTTCATAACGCGGCAGAGCACAAAGGCAATGACAAGCGAAGTCGAGATTGTCGCCACGATAATCGGCAGCGACTGGGCGCCCTTGGACAGAATCTGCGAGAGGTTCATGCCAAAGCCAAGCAGGATTACCGCGTACTGCAAGACTTTTTTAGACGTATAGGTGACGCCGGCGGCGAGCTGTTCGCGACGATTCTTGGGAAAGACGAGCGCCAGGACCATGCCAAAGAGGATGGCGAATACCGGACCGCCGACCACCTCAATTTGTTTGCCGAGCAACGTCGCGGGAATGGCGATGATCAGGCAGAACAAAACGCCTTTCCAGCGCTCGCGTACGATATTTGCCAGTTGCATATGGGATTCCTTCTTTCTATTTCACGTTTGCGACGGCTTATGATACGGCAACATTGAGCGCAGCCTTGCGCAAACACAGACTAAGATGCCGCAATAGTTCTCAGGCAACAGCCGAATTACCCACCGCGGAGAGCTGATTCGCGGCATAATTAACAACTGACATATGAGTTTGATAGAACAGTTGCGAGGCGCTATGGAAGAATCGATGCACGTCGGCGAGCAGGAAACGAGCCTACAGGACCAGTCCTACCACACCATTCGACGCAAAATCGTCTACCTGGACTACAAGCCGGGCGAAAAGCTGGGCGTCAAGCAACTTTGCGACGACCTGGATATGGGACGCACGCCCGTGCGCGAGGCTTTGGTTCGCTTGGCGCAGGAAGGCCTGGTGCGCACCGTGCCCCAGAGCGGCACCTACGTCTCACCCATCAACCTCACCCTTGCCGAGAGTGCCTGCTACATCCGCGAACATCTGGAAAAGCAGGTGATTGTGGAGTGCTGTGCGCGAGCCACGTCGGCCGGCATCGAGCAGCTCGACCGCGCCATTGTGCTGCAGGAAAAGGCCATGGCCGAAGAGGATCGCATCGGCTTCTTTTTGAGCGACAACCTCATGCATCACATGATTTTTAGCATCGCATGTCGCAGCACCGTTTGGTCGTGGCTCGAAGAGACCAATGCCGACCTGGAGCGCTTCCGCTGGCTGCGCGCCGCCACGCAGGTTCTCGACAATCAGGACATCGTGAACGAGCACAAGCAGATTCGCCGCGCTATCGCCGGTCGCGACCCCATCGAAGCGAGCTTTTTGGTCAGCAAGCACCTGCACATGATGTTCCGCAACCAAACCGAGGTTCTGGACCAGTTCCCCGAGTACTTCGAGACCAGTAAGCTCCGCTAACCTGCCAAAAAGGGACAGGTTTATTTTGGCAGGTTTTATCTGGGCAAATGCAACAAGGCCCGGCTCCGCTGCAACGGAGCCGGGCCTCGGTCACTAGAACGGCGGAACAACAATTATTCGACCGTGACGCTTTTCGCCAGGTTGCGAGGTTGGTCAACGTCGCAACCGCGCAGGATGGCCACCTCGCGGGCGAGCAACTGCAGCGGGACGCTCGCCGTGATGGGGCTGAACACGTCGCGGACTGCCGGCACGCGGATGATGCAGTCGGCGATCTTGTTGATCTCCTCGTCGCCCTCAGTGGCAACGACGATGACCTTGGCGCCGCGCGCCTTGCACTCCATAAGGTTCGACACGGTCTTGTCGTAGGTGGCGCTCTTGGTGGCCACGGCGATGACAGGGAAGCCCGGATCGATCAGTGCGATGGGACCGTGCTTCATCTCGCCGGCGGCGTAGGCCTCGGCGTGCAGGTAGCTGACCTCTTTGAGCTTGAGCGCGCCCTCGTAGGAAATAGCGGCACCCATGCCGCGACCCACGAACAGTGCGGACTGCGCGTCCTTGCACAGCAGGGCGGCCTCATGCACGGCCTCGGTCTGGGTATCCAAAATCCACTGGATCTGCTCGGCCGTATCGGAAAGCTCGCGGAACAGCATGCGCGCCTGCTTGGTGGTCAGGCGGTACTTGACCTGCGCTAGCAGCAGAGCCAGCAGCGTCAGGCTCACGACCTGGCCGATGAAGCTCTTGGTCGAGGCGACCGCGATCTCCTTGTTGGCCTTGGTGTAGATGACGCCGTCGCTCTCACGCGCCACGGGGCTGCCCACCACGTTGGTGATGCCGAAGACCTTGGCACCCTTGATGCGCGCGTCGCGAATGGCGGCAAGGGTATCGGCCGTCTCGCCCGACTGGGACACGGCAACGACAAGCGTCGTCGGCGTAATGATGGGGTTGCGATAACGGAACTCGCTGGCCGCCTCCACCTCGGTGGGGATGCGAGCCCAGCCCTCAATGAGATTCTTGGCAATGAGGCCAGCGTGATAGCTGGTTCCGCAAGCGATCACGTAGACGCGGTCGATGTCGTTGAGTTCCTCGAGCGAAAGGCCCAGCTCGTCGATGTCGAGCTCGCCGGCCGGCGTCATACGACCGACCAGCGTGTCGCGCACGACGCGCGGCTGCTCGTGGATTTCCTTGAGCATAAAGTCGGGATAACCGCCCTTTTCTGCCATGTCCAGGTCCCAGTCGATGTGGGTGACCTTGGGCTCGATAACGTTGCCGACCTCGTCGGTGTACTCGACGCCTGCGGGCGTGAGCTTGGCAAACTGACCGTCCTCGAGCACCACGACATCGCGGGTGGCGTCGATGAGCGCGATGGCATCGGAGGCGACATAGGAGCCGGTTTCGCCCACGCCGACTACGATCGGGGAATCCTTGCGGGCCACGGCGATCACGCCGGGCTCGTCAGCGCACACGGCGGCCAGACCATAGGCACCGACCACGTGGGTGCAAGCCTCGCGCACGGAGGCCATCAGGTCGTGCGTCTCGGCATAGGCCTCTTCGATCAGATGCGCGAAGACCTCGGTATCGGTCTCGCTCTTAAAGTGGTGGCCGCGGCCCTCCAGCTCTTCGCGCAGCTCGGCGAAGTTCTCGATGATGCCGTTGTGGACGATGGCGATACGACCGTCGCAGCTGGTGTGGGGATGGGCGTTAACGACGGAGGGCTTGCCGTGGGTGGCCCAACGGGTGTGGCCGATACCGCAGGTAGCGTCACTGTCGATGTTGGAAAGCTCGCTCTCCAGGCCCGCGACCTTGCCCACGCGGCGGATGACGTCGAGGTGCGCCGCGGCGCCCTCACCCACCTCGAGCGCGACGCCCGAGGAGTCATAGCCGCGATACTCCATACGCTTGAGGCCCGTGACCAGGATGTTCTTTGCAATATCAGAGCCGGTGTAGCCGACAATTCCGCACATAGGATAAATCCCTTCGTTCGCGTGACTGCAAGACGTCCACGCACAGGGGGCGCTGAGACGTATAACGTTCGAGTATTGTACTCACGCAAACGCAAGCTGATATACCAGAAGTGGTATCTCAACTTAGATACCACCCGATGCACACATGCCCAGCCGGTCCAAACCGCCACAATGGGGACAGGCACCTTTGTGGTGGTCGCGCTGGCAACGGCGTTTCCCCAGATAAAACCTGCCAAAATAAACCTGTCTCTTTTTGGTAGGTTTGGGATGCTACAATCTGGTTTGTACTTGAAACGCATCAAAGGGGCCGCTATGGCAAAGGTGAAAATCAGCGACGTCGCGCGCGAGGCCGGGGTTTCGCTGGGCACGGTTTCCAACGCGCTCAACCACCCCGAAAAGCTGCGCTCCGAGACCCTCAAGCTCATCAACGAGACCATCAATCGCTTGGGCTACCTGCCCAACCAAAGCGCTCGTCAGCTCGCGGGCGGCGCCACCAAGTCTTTTGGCCTGGTGCTCCCCCGTCTCGATCACGGCTTTTCGCTCCAAATCGCCAGCGGCGCCCACAACGAGGCCCGCAAGCACGGCTACGACCTGCTCATCGCCAACGCCGATAACGACGACATTCTCGAGGACCATTACCTGCGTTACTTTATGGGCACGCAGATGTCCGGCGTCATGGTTCAGCCCATGGCATCCCCCGATTGGCACCCCGCCATGGCCAAGATGCCCGTGCCGATCGTCCACCTGGATATCCACTGTTCCGAGCCCGGTTACTACGTGGCCGCCGACAACGAGGCACAGGGGCGCATTATCGCCGAGCTCGCCATCGCCCGCGGCGCACGCCATATTGTCGTTGTGGGTCGAGCAGCATTCATGCAGCTCACTCTGCGCGTCCTTGGCATCCACAAGGCACTTGCCCTGCATCCCGATATCAAAATTGAGGTCATCGACGCCGGCGAATGGAATACCGCAGCCGACGGCTACAGTATCGGTGCCCAGATTGCCGAGCGCCCTGCTGACGAGCGCCCCGATTTTGTCATCGGCCTGACCGACGTATTGGCCTCGGGCGTTATCTCGGCGCTGGTCGACAAGGGCATTTCCGTCCCCGGCCAGATTCTTGTTGCCGGCTGCGATGGCAACCCGCTTGCCTGGAGCGGATCGGTCCCCCTCACCACGGTAGCACCACCGGGCTACGAGATCGGCCGCAAGGGCGTGCAGCTGCTCATGGAACAAATCGAGGATAAACCTACCGCCAAGACCAAACGAGTCCGCATCGGCTCCGCCGCGCGTACCGTCACCACGGTCACGGCCACCGAGGACATTAACCGTCAGGAGCTCGTGCGCCCCTTCTTGCTCGAACGTATGAGCACCCAAAAGGCCGAGCAGCACCCGACGGGCCCATCCGCGGCCCCAATAACCGACATCAACCTGGGCGCCTACCTGTAACAAAAAACGCCGCAACGGGAACAGCCCCGCTGCGGCGTTTTTGCTGGCCCCACGGGCCTTCCCCATTTAGCCGGACCTGCGGCTACGGATATTTATGGAATGTAATCCATTTTTCATTAGCTTTTTTGTTAAAATAGACTCAATTCCATATTTTTAGATATTTCCTATAAGTATTGATTTTGCTCCAGTTTTTTCTCGCCAAGAAAGGGGTTTCATGAATCTGATTGATCGCAAACAGTACCTCGACTGGCTCATTTCGTGGAAAGACTCACACGTCATCAAGGTCGTTTCGGGCGTGCGAAGGTCCGGCAAATCAAAGCTATTCGAAATCTACCGTAGCTACCTGCGCGATCATGGAATCACAGGCGACCAGGTTATATCCCTCAACTTTGAAGACCTGGAGTTCGAGTCGCTTACGTCGTATAGAGCGCTCTACGACTACATTTCCGCCAGACTCGTCCCCGATAAGATGAACTACGTTTTTCTGGACGAGATACAGCACGTCGAGCATTTCGAAAAAGCCGTCGACAGTCTTTTTATCAAGGACAATGTCGACCTCCACATAACCGGTTCCAACGCTTATCTGCTCTCGAGCGAGCTGGCAACTTTGCTCTCCGGCCGCTACGTAGAGCTCAAGATGCTGCCCCTATCCTTTAAAGAGTTTTGCTCGGCAAAAACCAATGACGGAAAGGCTCCCGCGCAGTTGTTTGACGAGTACATAACCAGGGGCTCTTTTCCCTTTATCGCCGAGACGGGTATTCAGGGACCCCAGGCGCGCGATTATCTTATGAGCCTCTACGATACCATCGTCATACGCGACGTTATCGAACGCCTGAAGGTCTCGGACGTCCCGACCCTGCGCGATATCACCAAGTTCCTACTCCATAGCATTGGAAACCGGATCTCGATTAAAAAAATCTCCGACACGCTCTCGTCCAACGGCAACAAAACCGACCAGAAAACCGTAGCCAAGTACCTCAAAGGCTTAACAGACAGCCTTGTGCTGTACTTTGCTCCGCGCTATAACGTGCGCGGTCGGCAGCTTCTTTCAACAAACGGCAAATACTACGCCGTTGACCTTGGACTTAGAGGCGCTCTCGTCAAAACCCAAAGCAGCGATATCGGTCATATCCTCGAAAATGTTGTTTATCTCGAGCTCCTACGCCGTGGATACGACGTCTACGTGGGCGATATCGACGGCGGGGAAATTGATTTTGTTGCCCTAAAGTCAGACGAGACAGCCTATTTTCAGGTTTCAGCCACAACGCTCGACGAAACTACCCTCGATCGAGAGTTGGCCCCCTTTAAGAAAGTCCGAGACAACTACCCCAAGACGCTTCTTACGCTCGACACGCTGTTTGCGCTTGCGAACTACGAAGGAGTCCGCAAGCGCAACGTGATCGACTGGCTCCTGGAGTAACTTGTAACGTCATAACCCTCCGCCAGCTCCTTATCAAGGCCGCAGCCCCAGTCGCTTAAAGCACAATGCCCCTCTTATCGGCCAAAACAGCAATCTTGGCGTGATAAGAGGGGCTGACTGCGTCAGTGCCTCCGCGCAGGCGCCGTTACCGTCACCGTCCTGCGGGATCGGGCGCGGGGCATGGCGACTCGCGGCAAACGCTAGCGCACAGCCTTGACCGCCGCCGGCAGATCGAACAGCGTATCGAGCACGGCCTCGCAGCCATCCACCACGTCCTGCGGCAGCGGCACGATATCGGGGACGGCAAAGACGTGGCAGCCGGCCGTGATGCCCGAGACGCAGCCGTTGCGGGAATCCTCGACCACGGCGCACTCCTCGGGGGCAAAGCCCGCGCGCTCGCAGGCGAGCAGGTACATCTCGGGGTCGGGCTTGCCGTGCACGACGTCCTCGCCGCAGGTCACCGTCTCAAACTTGTCAAAGAGGCCAACCGTCTTAAGGTTGCGCTCGGCGGTAACGTGGCGCGACGACGTCGCGAGGCCCACGTGATAGCCCGCAGCCAGCAGCTCGTCCAGGCACTCGGCAGCGCCAGCCTTAAGCTCCAGATCGGTCTTGACCATCTCGTCGCGAATCTCCTTATGGCGACGATAGATTGCCTCAGCGGTTTCGCTGCTGTCGTAATGCTCCTCAAGGATGCCCATGACATCGGGCAGCGTACGACCGATAAACTGATGGATCAGCGCATCATCAATCGCGAATCCCAGCTCGGCCGCGCCCGCCTTCCACGCCTTGATACCCAAACGCTCGGTGTCGACCAGCGTTCCGTCCATGTCAAAAATAACGGCCTTGATCATATCGGTCCCCCATCTCTTCGCGCTGCTGTACTCCCGCAACTTTACCGCACCTGTAAACTTGTATATAACGTATATAGCATATTGCACTTTCGTTATATAGATAGAAGTCTTATGACAAGCGGCTCGGTAGGATTATAGTTTTCGACCGAGTACTCAACGGCAAGGATCGATTCATGCTTTCAGACACCACCGCACCTGCAGAGGGGCTTCAGGACAAACTCACAGCGCTCGAGCAGCTGCTTTTGGCATACGGACGCGTCGCCATCGGCTTTTCCGGTGGCGTCGACAGCAGCTTTTTGGCCGCGGTCTGCGCCCGCATCATGCCCGCCAGCACGCTTCTCGTTCACCTCACCACGCCGCTCATCGGCACGCCCGAGCAGGCTTCGTTTGAGCGGGCGGTTGACGGGCAGACCGATGAGGGGCCGCATTTCAAGCTCCCCGTGCTCAACCTCTCGGTCGATCAGCTGCAGCTCCCCCAGGTAGCCTGCAACGACGCCGACCGCTGCTACCACTGCAAGCACGCCGGCTTTACCGCCATCGTCAACCACGCCAGGTCGCTGGGCTTTCCCACCGTCATCGACGGCAGCAACGCAAGCGACCGCGGCGACTACCGCCCCGGCATGCGCGCCGCCCAGGAGCTCGGCGTGCGCTCGCCGCTTATGGAGGTCGGCTTTACCAAGGACGAAGAGCGCGAGCTGCTGCGCGCCTGGGGCTATCCCGTTTGGAACCTGCCGGCAGGAGCCTGCCTGGCCACGCGTGTCCCCACGGGCGAGGAGCTCACGCGCGAGAAGGTCGATGTAATCCGCACCTGTGAGGACTACCTGCACGACCTTGGCCTGGACCAGGTCCGCGCACGCCTCGTCGGCGGCTGCATGCATATCGAGGCCGCGCCGGCAGACGTCGCCAAGATCGCCGCCCTCGGCAGCACCGCGGTCAACGACGAGGGCAAGGCCCCGCTTCCCGTCGCCATCGAATCCACGCTGCGCGAGCTGGGCTGCGGCCATATCTCCCCCGAGGTCACCCCCTACATCCACGGCAACATGAACCTTTAGGTTACGCCGTTTTACAAACGGCGTACCTGCTCGGCGCTGCGCGGGCTCCGGGCAAGCAACCGCGTCGAAGCTACCGTCATCAACCTCGGCGCATGCCTTTAGCGCACTGCCCTGACCGCTGCCGGCAGATCGAACAGCGTATCGAGCACAGCCTCGCAGCCCTCCGCCACGTCCTGCGGAAGCGGCACGATGTCGGGAACGGCAAAGACATGGCAGCCGGCCGCGATGCCAGAGACGCAGCCGTTGCGTGAGTCTTCGACCACGGCGCACTCCTCGGGAGCAAGGCCCGCGCGCTCGCAGGCGAGCAGGTAGATCTCGGGATCGGGCTTGCCGTTCAGGGTATCCTCGTTACAGGTCACCGTCTCAAACTTGTCAAAGAGGCCGACCGTCTTTAGGTTGCGCTCGGCCGCAACGCGGTGCGACGACGTCGCAAGGCCCACGTGATAGCCCGCAGCCAGCAGTTCGTCCAGGCACTCGGCGGCGCCGGCCTTAAGCTCCAGATCGGTCTTGACCATCTCGTCGAGAGCATCCCTGTAGTGGGCTTCGACCGTCTCGACGATTTCGCGGCTGCCGTAATGCTCCTCAAGGATGTCCCTGACATCAGGCATCGAGCGACCGATAAACTGATGGACCAGCGCATCATCAATCGCAATCCCCAGCTCGGCAGCGCCCACCTTCCATGCGCTCATGTCCAAACGCTCGGTATCGACCAGCGTTCCGTCCATGTCAAAAATGACGGCCTTGATCATATCGGTCCCCTTCGCCGGCTTGTATTGCCGCCACTCTACCACACTATCCAACTTGTATATAACGTATATATCATATCGCGCCAACCTGCTGAAAAGGGACAGGTTTATTTTGGCAGGTTTTATCTGGGGAAACGCAGACAGGGCCGCGACGCCTATAGCGTCGCGGCCCTTTTCCTTGGAGAAGGATCGATTAATGGAACGGAGAGCCCGTTCTAGCCCTCGAGCCCGGCGTTGATGAGCTCGGCAATCTCGACAGGATCGGTGCTTTCGCGCACCCTGTCACGGAAGCCAGCATCCATCAGCATCACGGCAGCCTTGGAGAGCAGACGCAGGTGCGTGGTTCCCGCTTCGCCGGCGGGCACGTACAGCGCGAGCGCCACATCGACGGGCACGCCATCAAAGCTCGGCCACTCAACAGGCTCGGACAGCTTGAGCACGGCCACGCCCGGCGTATGGATCGCATCGCTCTTGGCATGCGGAACGGCAAAACCGGCGACGAGGCCAGTCTCGGCCTCGTTTTCGCGAGCAATAAAAGCCGCCTCTACAGCAGACGCGTCATCGGCAAAACCAAGCTCAACAGCCTGATCGGACAGATAATGCAGCGCGTCCTCGCGCGAGGCGGCGGCGTAGCCAATCGTCACTTGGTTGGCAGATACAAACCCCATGGAAAGCCTTCCTTACAACACGGACCTGACCGCAGCTTCGATGCCGTCGGCGTCCAAACCGTACTTATGCAGCAAATCGACCGCAGGGCCGGACTCGCCGTACACATCGCGCACGCCGACGCGACGCATCGGCACTGGATGCTGCTCCGCGAGCACCGAGGCAACGGCCTCGCCAAGACCACCGATAATCGAATGCTCCTCGGCGGTGACCACGCGACCGGTCTTCTTGGCGCTGGCAACCACCAAACGCTCATCGAGCGGTTTGATCGTATGCATGTTGATGACCTCAGCATCGATGCCGTCGGCAGCGAGCGCCTCGGCAGCAGCGAGTGCCTCAGCGACCATGAGACCGCACGCGACGATCGTGACATCAGAGCCCTCCCGTACAACAACACCGCGGCCGATCTTGAACTCGTAGTCCTCGTGATCGTTGATGACCGGTGTTGCCAGGCGGCCGAAGCGCATGTAGACCGGCCCCTCAAACTCATAGGCGGCGCGCACACAGGCGCGGGCCTCGACATCGTCGGCGGGAACGACCACCGTCATACCCGGAATCGTACGCATGAGTGCGATATCCTCGCAGCACTGGTGCGTGGCGCCGTCCTCGCCCACCGAAATGCCGGCATGGGTGGCGCCAATCTTGACGTTGAGGTGCGGGTAGCCAATGGAATTGCGGACCTGCTCGTAGGCGCGACCGGCGGCAAACATCGCAAAGGTGCTCGCAAAAGCAACGCGGCCCGTGGTCGCGATGCCGGCGGCAAGACCCATCAGGTTGCTCTCGGCGATGCCGGCATCGTAAAAGCGCTCAGGATGGGCAGTCTTAAACTTACCTGTCTGCGTAGCGGCAGCCAGGTCGGCATCGAGCACTACAAAGTCATCGTGCTCATTGCCCAGCTCGACGAGCGCCTCGCCGTAGCTTACGCGCGTGGCGACTTTTTTGACCTCTGCCATTAGAGTTCCTCTCCTGCTGCCGCGAGCTCGGCCATGGCCTGCTCAAACTGCTCGTCATTGGGCGCCTTGCCATGCCAGCCAACCTGGTTCTCCATAAAGGAGACGCCTTTGCCCTTCACCGTCTCGGCGATGATAGCGACGGGCGCGCCGGTCACCTCGCGAGCTTCGGCGAAAGCCGCCTCAATCTGCGCCATGTCGTTGCCATCGGCTAGCTCTATCACATGCCACTTAAAGGCGCGGAACTTGTCGGCAAGCGGCATGGCCGAGTTGACTTCATCGATCGTGCCGTCAATCTGCAAGCCGTTGTGGTCGACGACGGCAACAAGATTGTCGAGCGCATGGTTGCCGGCAAACATAGCCGCCTCCCACACCTGGCCTTCCTCGCACTCACCGTCGCCCAGCAACGTGTAGACACGGTAGCTGTCGCCCCAGTGCTTAGCGGCAAGCGCCATTCCAACTGCAGCAGAGATACCCTGACCGAGCGAGCCGGTGGACATATCGATGCCTGGGGTATCGTTCATGTTGGGATGGCCCTGCAGTCGGCTGCCAATATGGCGGAGCGTCTCGAGCTCTTCGACGGGAAAATAGCCGCGATTTGCCAACACCGAATACAGGCCCGGCGCCGCGTGACCCTTGGAGAGCACAAAGCGGTCGCGATCGGCCTTGTGAGGGTCGGCAGGATCGATATTCATTTCCTCAAAGTACAGATACGTCATGATGTCGGCTGCACCGAGCGATCCACCCGGATGTCCCGACTTGGCCGCGTGAACCGCAGTCACGACACCCTTCCTGACCTCATTGGCGACCTTCGCCAGCTCCTGGTTGGTCATACGAATTCCTCTCTTGAGAACAACCCCGGCACCGGATGGCGCGATGCCGAGGGCAACCCGGTCGTTAAGCCTGAGCGACGACCTTCTGCCAGTCAGCCTCAAAAGAGGCGAGGCCCTGGTCGGTCAGCGGGTGATGCAGGCACTTCTTGAGAGCGGCCATGGGCACGGTCGCGATGTCGGCACCAAGAAGAGCCGCCTGGGTCACGTGGTTGGGCGTGCGGACCGAAGCGGTGATGATCTCGACGGTGTCGTCGACGTTCTTGCCGGTCCAGTCATAGTTCTTGATGCATGTCACGACATTGTCGAGCTGCGAGATGCCGTCCTCGGCGATGTCGTCAAGGCGGCCGACAAACGGGCTGATGTAGCGGGCACCGGCGTTGGCGGCCATGAGGGCCTGCGTCGGCGAGAAAACAAGCGTCATGTTGACGCGCACGCCCGCATCGGCCAGGGCGCGGCAGGCGGCGAGGCCGGCCTCGCACACGGGAAGCTTGACCACGATGTTGGGAGCCAGGGCGGCAAGACGCTTGCCCTCCTCGATCATGCCCTCGGCAGTGGTCGCGGTGGACTCAGCAGACACGGGCAGCCCCTCGCAGAGCTCGGCAATCTTGAGCATATGGGGCTCAAAGTCGGCGAGCTTGCCGCCGGTCTTGGCGTACAGGGACGGGTTGGTGGTGACGCCGGCAAGGCAGCCCCAGCTCTTGGCCTCGGCGATCTCGTCAAGGTTGGCGGTATCGATAAAGAACTTCATGGTGCAAACTCCTTCTAAGGAATCCAAAACTCAAAAAATAGGACAAAGGGGATGTCCTTTTGTCCTATGTGCCGGGCCTGCAGCTGGGACATGCCCCAGGCCCGGCGTCGTGTAGGAAAAGCTACTTAGAGAGCCTTCTCGATGCGGCTCGTGACGCCCTTGAGGTTAAGACCGACGACGTACTGCTTGATCGGGCGCTTGATGTGCTCGATCACAAAGCGCTTGCCGTCAATGTCCTGGGCAGCGAGGTTGCGATAGAGCTTCTCGACCTGCTCCTTGACCTCGGGATCGTTGAACGCGTAGTGGCCGGAGACATCCAGAATCTTCAGGCTGAGCTCGTCGTCGGCCAGAATGTCGTCAACCTGCAGGTTGACATCGTCGCCGGTCATCCACTTGCGCCAGCGCTCGGTCTTGATGGCCTTGACCAGCAGCGTGTGATACAGATCGGAGGGATCATCGCACAGGCCGTTGTCGACCAGAATCTGCTCGGTAGCGCAGAGCTTGAGGTAAGCGCGGGTCTCCTCGGTACCGTACTGAGGGGCGACATTGGAAGCGGTCACGTGTGCCGGGATGTGCTCGAGCAGCGTCGCGTCGTCCAGGTAGTCGGCGTTGTGCTCCTTCAGGCCCACGCCGTAGCGCTTGGCCATGTCGGCGAGCTCGCGGGCATTCTTAAAGTTGTAATGACCGACCTGCTCGGTCCAACGGGTGAGCGTACCGGTCTGGCCGACGATAAAGGTGGGCATGGGGCAGCCGCGCTTCTCGAGCTCGGGCTGCAGCTGAGAAATGAACTCCTCGTACTTGTCGGTGGAGGTCAGGCCGCCATTGGTCTCCTCGGTACCGACCTCATAGGCAACCTCGGGCAGGTTATGCTCGCGACGGTACTGCTCAAGATAGTCGATAAGATCGATCGTGCGGTGAAGCACCACGTCGAGCGGAATAACCTTGCCGATCTGATAGGGGTCCTTGGTGGGGTCGACCATCAGCAGGTCAAAGCCTGCCTCCATGTCGGCGACAAAGGACTTGCGGGCGAGCTCCATGGCCTCGTCCTCGGGCAGGTGGGCGTTACGCTCCTCGTCGCGCTGCCACGGACCGCCGTGATCGCGGCACAGGTAGTACGGACCGGTATAACCCACCTCGTCGGCAACCTTCTTAATGTCGGCGGCAAAGCGCGTCTGGTCCCAACCGTTGACGTAGCCGGCGCCCATCTCGTCCATATCGACCTGGTTGCGGCTAGCGATAAACATGGGCGGGAAATCCTCGTCCTTGGCAAGCTCGAACACGGCCTGAATCAGGTTGGGGCTCATGGGACCAATGCCGACCATGGTTGCGTGATCGCCGCTGTCCTGCAGCTTGAGCATGCCCTGAACGGCCTGGCGGATGGTGAGGTTGGACATTTTGTTCTCCTTCTCCAGAGGATTTTTGACAAAAGTTCCCTGGGACCCAGATGTGGGCCCTATCAGTGCGGATGGATTTTGTTGTGTAGGGGCGGTTGTGCGGAGTCAAATCCATCCCTCCGCACAACCGGAGTCCTTAAAGGTTTACTTGGCCTGCTTATCGAGCGTGGGCTTCATGGCAATCAGGATTGCAGCGGCGACCAAGGAGCCAATCACGATGTCCAGGCAGAACAGCGCGACGTTGTTGGTGGCCAGGGCGACAATAAAGCCACCATGCGGAACATAGCAGTCGATGCCCTGGAAGGCGGCAAGCGCCGCGCCCACGGCAGAGCCGATGCAAATGCCGGGCAGGGTGTGGCCAAGATCCTTGACCGCGAAGGGAATAGCGCCCTCGGTAATACCGATGCAGCCCATGAACAGAGCAGAGATGCCCATCTGACGGTCAGCGTCATCGAACTTGTTCTTGGCGATGAGCGCAGCGAGGCCGCAAGCAATCGGGGGAATGGCGACGGCGACGCGGAACATACCGTTGGGGCCGTAGATGCCGGAGGCCATGATGGCCATGGTAAAGGTCGAAGCGGTCTTGTTGATGGGGCCACCCATATCGAAAGCAGTCATAACACCAATGACCAGGCCCAGGACGACGGCGGAGCCGCCCTGCAGGCTGCCGAGCACGCTGGTGAGCCAATCCATCACAAAGCCAAGCGGCGTGGCCAGGATGTAGATGTAAGCCATGCCCAGGACGAGCGAGGTCAGAATCGGGATGATCAGAATGGGCATGATGGTCTGGATGGTGTTGTTGACCTTCCAGGTCTTCATCCAGCGGACAAAGTAACCGCAGATGACAGCCATGATCATGGCGCCCAAGAAGCCGGTCGAAACGCTGTTGCCGCTCGGGGTGACGACGGCGTTGTTAACCAAGTAGCCCAGAACGAAGCCGGGGGCAAGTGCGGGCTTACCGGCCATCGAGTAGGCGATGTATGCCGCAAGCACCGGAATCATCATAGAGATGCCGGCCATGCCGATAGTGTTAAGGCTCACCATCAACGGGTTGGTGACCTCCATGCCGCTAGCACCGGCAGTACCGGATGCCAACGAGAAGGCGAGGAACACGCCACCGATAACGACGATGGGGATAAAATAGGAAACGCCGGTATTGAATGCATTGAGCAGCGTCTTACCAGGATCGGCAAAGATGGACTGCTTGGACGCCGGTGTCGGGGCCTGCGGGGCAGCGGAGACGGCCTTCTTCTCTGCCTTGGCCTCGGCCTTGGACGCGTCAACGGCACCGCCCGTCGCCTTGATGATCTCGACAGCCTGGTCGATAATCTTTACCGGATCGGCGATTACATCCGAGGTGCCGACCTTGAGGAACTTGCCCTCGGCCACCTTCTGCTCAAAACGGTCCTCGTTCTCGACACCCACGTCGACGGACTCGAGCACCAGGTCGGCGGAATCAACGTCTTCCTGCGTGAGCTCATTCTCGATACCCAGACCACCCTGAGCCTCGACTTTGCACTCGATGCCACGAGCGGCGCATTCATCCTGAATCGCCTTCTGGGCCATATACGTGTGGGCGATACCCACGGTACAGGCGGCAACGCCTACGATCTTCATTGCTTCCCTCTTTTCATAGAGTTGCGTGCGCAAGACACCGTTTGCGGAGGCCTCCGGAGCATCCCCTGCCGTTTGGACTTGCTGTCTTTTCGACAAGACCAATATAGGTGCTCGTTTTTCTTAATGCCAGTTTATTTCGGTAAACGCGCAGGTCAGAGCGTTGGTTACGCTATTTAGTTATGCGTTTAACCAAAAATGAATCCTGCGATTTTACCCTCGATTTCAAAAGTCAAGAAGTATTTGATTTTCTCGGTAGACGGCAGATGCGCATGCCGGTCACAAATTTCGACCCCACCCATATACCGCATTTGTTGCATACTCATATGAAAGGAAAAAGTCGCTCACCAAAGCGCATCCCTCACCAAGACTCAAAGTCATCATGTTGGAAAATGCTCATCTGTCGGAAGGAGTCGCTGTGGCAAAACAGCGCGTTACGATCGCAGACGTCGCTCGAGAGGCGGGAACCTCGACGGCAAGCGTCTCGTATTACCTCAACGACAAACGAGAAAAGCTTAGCGAGAAGACGCAGGCAAAGATTGCGCGCGTCATCAAGGAACTCGGATACGTTCCCAACGCCCAAGCGCAAACGCTCACCGGCAAGCAAACCCACGTCATCGCCATCATCATCTTGGATAACACCAACAAATGGGCGGGCCTCGTCCTCAACGGCATGGAGCAGGTCATGCTCCCCGCGGGCTACCAGACGGTCGTTTGCACGAGCAACTTTAACCCCGAGACCGAGCTCATGTATGTCGACAAAATGCTCTCACTGGGCGTCGATGGTTTTATCATCCAGCCCACGGCAAATTTCAAGGCAGTCCACGACCGCATCAAGCGCGCCGACAAGCCCGTCGTCTTTTTTGACGCGGCCATCTACAGCCCAGGCACCAGCTGGATCAAAACCAACCTCTACGACGGCGTGTACAATGCCACGCAGGCGCTTCTCGACGCCGGCTACGAAGACTTCTTTTCCATCGCCGCCAACATGACCGAAATGCGCACTCGCATGGAACGTTTTCAGGGATATGCCGAGGCATTGGCCGCGAATGGGCAGCTCTACAAAGCCATCCCCATCGATCACAACAAGCCGTCAATCAACGAGCTCACCGAATACTTTAAATACAAGTTCAACCCCGCCAAGCGCACGCTCATCTTCGTACAAAACCAATGGGCGCTTCCCCGTGTCTACAAGGCCCTCCAACCCATGGCCCATCTACTTCCGCAGCAAATAGGTCTTTTGGGACTCAACTGCGAAGACTGGACCAACCTCACCACGCCGACCGTCTCCACGATCATCGAGCCCGTCGACCAGGAAGGCAGGGAGGCGGCCGAGATGCTGCTCGCCTTGCTTGACGGCAGCAGCCAACCCGGCGAGCAGCGCATTCTCGAGTGCAAGCTCAACTGGCTCGACTCCACCTCGATCTAGCCATACGTCAAATATGAAGCAAATGAACCAGTGGCGTTTGTCCCAAATCTTAAGTATTTGTTCGACAGAACGGCCTCTGCCGGCTCCTGCTAGACTAGTAGATTCCCAACCGTCCATCCAGGAGCCCCCATGTTGCGCAAGTCCGCTTACAAGCAAGTACTTTCCATCGGCACCGCCGTGGTGCTGGGGTTTGCGCTGTTCACAGGATCGCTCGACGGGGCGCCCAAGCTGTTGTCGCCGCAAAGCGATGAGCAGGCAGCGGCCCTGGCCGAAAAACAAAACGAGAGCCCCAGCCGCACCGACGACGAGGCGGACCTGGTTGCCCGGCTCGAATCAGGAACAGCGAGCTCCTCGGACTCTCAAAATAGCCAAGACTCCGGCGATGACTCCGAATCCGCCGCACCCGACACCGGTGACGCCGCTTCCGAGGACAGCTCCACCACCCCCATCGACGAGGTCGAAAACCCCGATCTCGACCGCGCCCGCGGCGTATATCTCAGCAGCATTCCCGACTACGCCGGCAACCCCTACGTTGCCCTTCGCGCCGACAGCACGCACCCGTTGGGCACGCCATCATTCACGCTCGACGAATACGAGCGAGCTACCGAAGAGGGCTGCTTTAAGAAGTTCTCCAAGCTCGATAGCCTGGGCCGCACCCGCAAGGCACTCGCCTGCGTGGGTCCCGAATCGCTCGGTCAGGGCAAGCGCGGCGATATCTCGCGTATCCATCCCGCCGGGTGGCACCAGCAGCGCTACGACTTTATTCCGGGTCAAAGCCTCTACAACCGTTGCCACCTCATCGCCTGGTCGCTCTGCGGCGAAAACGCCAACCGCAAGAATCTCCTCACCGGCACGCGCTATCTCAACGAAACGGGCATGCTGCCGTTTGAAGAGCAGATCCTCGACTATATCCACGACACAGGCAACCATGTGCTCTACCGCGTCACGCCCATGTACAACGAAGAGGATCTTGTCTGCCGCGGCGTGCGCCTTGAGGCGCAATCGGTCGAGGACCACGGCAAGACCCTCTGCTTCCACGTATATTGCTACAATCTGCAGCCGCACGTGCAGATCGACTACGCCACCGGCCGCAATCAGGCCTCGGGGGACTAGGGCCGACCAAGCTGCCCCAAAACCTAAAATGATCCGTTTTCCTCCGTCCCCCAGGGATCAAAAAGGGCCGCCCTGGATTGCCCAGAGCAGCCCTTGCACCGGCATGCATGTTGCAGGCAACGCCACGCGCTACTTGGCGCGGCCCTCCTCATAGCGCTCGACCAGCTTGGCCTGAACGTCATAGGGCACCTGCTCATAGCCCGCGGGCTTCATGGTAAAGTCGCCCGTGCCGCGCGTGATGGAGCGCAGGCGCGTCGAGTAATCCGTCAGCTCGGCCAGCGGCGCCTGGGCAATGACCACGGTGTCTCCGCGCTCATCGGTCTCCATGCCCGTCACGCGACCGCGCGAGGCCGAGATGTCGCCCATCACGGCGCCGGCGTAGCTCTCGGGGATCGTCACCGTGATTTCCTCGATGGGCTCCAGCACCACCGGGTCGGCATCGGCGCATGCCTTGCGCAGGCCGATGCGAGCCGCCGCGCGGAACGCCATCTCGTTGGAGTCGACGCTGTGATACGAGCCGTCGTACACAGCCACGCGAATGCCCGTGAGCGGGTAGCCGGCAATAATACCGTCCTTCATGGTCTCCTGGACGCCCTTGTCCACGGCGGGAATCAGCGAGCGCGGGATGCGGCCACCCACGACCTCGTCCACGAACTCATAGCCGTCGCTCGTGCCGTCGGGCCCAATGAGCGGCTCCACGCGCAGCCAGCAGTCGCCGTACTGACCGGCGCCGCCGGTCTGCTTCTTGTGGCGACCCTGGGCGCTCGCCGTGCGGCGGATGGTCTCGCGATACGGAATGCGGATCGGCACGCTCTTGGCGGCGACCTTGGTGCGATCCTCCAAACGGTTGAGCAGCACCGAAACCTGCGCCTCACCCACGGCGGAGATGATAGTCTGGCCCGTCTCCTCGTCACGATCGATGCTCATGGTCGGATCAGCCTTGCACGCCTTCTCGATAAACGTGTAGAGCTTCTCCTCGTCGCCGCGGTTCTCGGCCTCGATGGCAATGCGGTACTGCGAGTTGGGGAACTTAAACGCCGCTGCCTCGACCTTACCGGTAATGGAGAGCGTGTCACCCGTCTCTGCCGCCAACTTTGGCGCCACGATAATGTCGCCGGCATAGGCGTGACCGACCTCGGTCATGTCGCGGCCGCACATCACATACAGGTGAGCCAAACGATCGCTCTTGCGGGTACGCGCGTTGACCAACTCAAGACCCGGCTCAAGCGTGCCCGTCAGCACCTTGATAAAGCTGATGCGGCCCTGCTGCGGATCGGCCAGCGTCTTAAACACAAACGCCACCGGACGGTCATCGTCACTCGAAATCTTAAGCGAATCACCGTCGATGAGCGGCATCTCGCCGTAGTCGGTCGGCGCCGGGAAGTACGTGGCGATGTCGTCCATCAGCGAGTTGACGCCCTGCTCCTTAATGCAATCGCCCGCAAAGACCGGCACAAAGATGCGCTCGGCGATCGCCTTAGACAGCAGGCCTTCAAGCTCCTCCTGCGTCAGCGTCTCCTCGCCTTCCAGGTATTTCATCATCAGCTCGTCGTCAGCCTCGGCCACCAGCTCGCACAGATGGTCATGGGCCTCCTCGGCCTGGGCACGATACTCATCGGGAATCTCCGACTCAACGGCCTCGGCGCCGTTGCAGTGGCGCGCCTTCATGCGCACCAGGTCGATGATGCCGTCAAAGTCCTCGCCCTCGCCCCAGGGAAGGGTCACGGCGCCCAGGCGCGTGCCAAAGCGCTCCTGCAGCAGGTCCATCGTGGTCGCAAAGCTGGCCTCGGAGCGCGACAGGCGGTTTACGAACACCGCGCGTGCCAGGCGTAGGTCCTCGGCGGCATACCAGAGCTTAACCGTCGTAGGCTGCGGGCCGGCCTCGGCGTCAACCACAAACAGAGCCGTCTCGCAGACGCTCATCGCGGCAAAGGCGTCGCCGATAAAATCGGGGTAGCACGGGGCATCGAGCACATTGATGCGCGCGCCCTTCCAGTCGATCGGCGCGATGGTCGTCGAGATGGAAAATGCACGCTTGACCTCTTCGGGGTCATAGTCGAGCGTGGGCTTGGTGCCGTCGTGGCCGCCCAGGCGGGCGGTCTTGCCGGAAAGGTGGAGCATGGCCTCGGCGAGTGAAGTCTTGCCCACCCCGCCTTGGCCTACGAGCACCACGTTCCTTACGTTACCGGTCTTGGGAGCACCCATGATGACCTCCTTGCAGGGCCGCGCGCAATGCGCGACGCCAACGGGGAGAGTTCGCGGTCGGTGCCGTCCCGGGAGCAGCATGGTCGGCAGCCGAGCCGACTCACCCTCCAAATGTCCTATGCCACCACCCTACCCTCACGGACGGCTGTCCATGCATACCTTTCGGCACACGTATGAATACAGGCGGCGAGAGGAAGAGACAAGCTTGTGGGGCAATTATTGAACCCCGTCGATGTAAACAAAAAGCCGCCACAGACCGTAAGACCTGTGGCGGCTTCGCCTCAATTAATAGTTGAGTAAATACCTGAGCCTATCCCTCGATACGGCTCAAGAACTCACGCGTGCGCTGCTCGCGCGGATGGTCGATAACCTGCTCGGCAGATCCCTCCTCGACAATGCAACCGCCATCCATAAAGACCACGTGGTCGGCAACATCGCGCGCAAATTGCATCGCGTGGGTCACGATTACCATCGTCATATTCTGCGCCGCCAGGTCCTTAATGACACGCAGCACCTCGGCCGTCAGCTCGGGATCGAGTGCCGAGGTCGGCTCGTCAAAGAATAAGATTTCCGGATCGAGCGCCAGGGCGCGGGCAATACTCACGCGCTGCTGCTGACCGCCGGAAAGCTCACACGGCACCTTGTTCTCGTTGCCCGTAAGCCCCATCTGCGCGATCAACTCACGCGCACGCGCCTCCGCCTGCTCGCGCGGGCGCTTAAGCACGCGGATCGGCGCGTCGATGATGTTTTTCATCACCGTATAGTGCGGGAACAGATTGTAGTTCTGGAACACCAGACCAAACCGCGAGCGCGCCTGTTTGGGCACGTCGCCTTTCGCATAGACCGCACCCGGCCCCGCGTCCGTCGCAACGGCAAGGTCGCCAAACGAGAGAGAGCCTCCGTCGAGTGTCTCGAGCAGCGTGGCACACCGCAGCAGCGTAGACTTACCGCCGCCCGAAGGTCCGATAATCGCCACGACCTCACCGCGCTTGACTTCGAGTGAGATATCCTTGAGCACCTCATTGCCGCCAAACGCCTTACGCGCGCTTTCGATTTTCATCACTGAGTTAGTCATGATAATAGTCCAGCTTCTTTTCGGCGGCGCCCAGCAGCATCTCGACCACAAAGTTAAAGACCCAGTAAACCAGCGCCGCGATCGCAAACGGCACCATGCTCACCTGCGAGGCGACCAGCGCCTTGGCGGTCGAGAACATCTCACCCACGCCGATGGCAAACGCCAGCGACGTGTCCTTGACCAGTGTGATGATCTCGTTGCCCATCGCCGGCAGAATACGCTTGGCGACCTGCGGCATCACGATATACAGAAACGTCTGCAGACGCGAGTAGCCCAGCACCTCGGCGGCCTCATATTGACCACGCGGAATGGACTGCAGGCCCGAGCGATAGATCTCGGCAAAGTAGCCGGCGTAGTTGATGATGAATGCCACGACGCACGCCGTCCATTTGGAATCGGGCGTGAGCGAGATGCCAAACACGTAGTACGGGGCAAAGTAGATCGCAAACATCTGCAGCATAAGCGGCGTGCCGCGCACCACCGAAATATAGATGCGCGCAATCCAACGCAGCGGCGCGACCTTGCTCATGCGCATAAACGCCACGGGGATTCCCAGCGGAATCGATCCGAGCAACGTCAGCACAAACAGCTGCAAACTGACCAAGAATCCCTGGCCAAGCATCTGCATCATGACCTGAATAGACAACCCAAGCTCTCTTTCACAGTAACGGAACAGCGAACCCAATGCTAAAGCGGGTTTTCCAGGTGCCCGAGTTTGCCGTGAAAGAGGAGCGCCGCGTACTAAATGTACGCGAGCGACGGTTTGAGCGGCAAAATCGGGTGCCTGGGAAAGCCGCTATTTGAGAACCCAGTTGTCGAAGGACAGACCGTATTCTGCATATTTATCGCACAGGTCCTTGACCGTGCCGTCCTCGTAGAGCGCCTTGAGCGACTCGGTCACGGCGTCGGCCGACTTGGTGTCGCCCTTCTTAAAGCCGACGGCGTAGTGCTCGCTGGACAGCGGCTTGTCGAGCTGCGTATAGGCATCGGGCTTGGCGGCAAGCTGATACTGGGCAATCGAAAGGTCGCAAGCCACGGCATCGACCGCGCCGCTCTCGAGCTGCATAAAGGCCGTGTTGTACTCGCCGATCGTGTCGAGCGTGGCAAACGTCGCCGCCAGATCCTTCTGGTCACCCTCGAGTACATCCTGCGCAGCGGAATCGGTCTGGGTAATCACGGTCTTGCCGGCAAGATCCTCCCAGCTCTTGATACCCGCGTCCTTCTTGACCACGAGCACCTGCTCATTGAGCATGTACGGCTCGGAGAACGTGTAGTCGTCCTCGCGACCCTCCATGGTAAAGCCGTTCCAGATGCAGTTGATGGCGCCTGAGTTAAGCAGCGTATCCTTGGCGTCCCAGTCGATGGCCTCGTATTTGACCTCCCAGCCCTGCTTATCGGCAACGGCCTTGGCAAGGTCGAGGTCAAAGCCCGTGTACTCGCCGTCATCGCCCACAAAGCCGTACGGAGGATAGGACTTGTCAAAACCCACCACGAGCTTCTTGGACTCGGCGGCGCCCTTCACATCCTTTGCTGCGGTAGATCCGGCAGCAGAGCCCTTATCGGCACCGCCACAGCCAACCAGGCCAAGGCCTAGAACCGTAGCGAGTGAGCCGGCTAGACCAACAAACTGACGACGAGACATATCGGCATTCATGGTATTCCCCCTTGATGGCACTTTAGTTAAGTAAAGTGAATCATGTAACGTTCAGAATCATACACTTTAGCGTGATAGAGCACAAGGCGAGTTTGCCCGCCGCGTGAGGGGTGTGGGGGTTAAGTTTCCTGCTCTACAGTCCTGCTCACGACGGAGGCCACATTAAGTGGCCTCCTGTTCGTGCGGAACTCGCGATAAACTTAACCCCCACACCCCTCACGCGGCGGGCAACCGTCGTTGGGCTTATCACTGACACGAATAAACCGCTTGTATATCGTCTGCTGGCTTGGCACGGTACAATACTTGCAGCTTTAATTCATGAATTAGTGGAGTTATTGATGGCAGAATCTCGTGCGGAGCGTAAGGCTCGTCGTGCTTTGATCGAGGCAGCTGAGGGGTCGGAGGAGAAATCTTCCACGAAATCCAAGTCTTCTAAAGCTGCAAAAAGCAAATCGACCAAGAGCAGGGCTAAGACCAAGCGTTCTGACTCTCGTCGGGGCGGGGACAAAGCACCTCGGACTCGTTCCAAGCGTCCGCATAATGATTCGGTTCCATCCGTGCGTAAGGCCACGGACCCCAAGTCTCCTTGTTCCATCATGAAAACTTGTGGTGGGTGTACGGCACTCAATCGTCCTTATAAGAAGCAGTTGGCGGCCAAGCAGGCTGCTATGGAGGAGCTGTTTGCTGAGCTCTGCGAGCGCGAGGGCATTAGCGTCGACCCCATTCGCGGTATGGGAGTCACCCTGGGAGACCCGGGCAAATATCCTGCGCCGCGTGGTTTTCGTCATAAGGCTGCCACTCCGTTTGCTCCCGGCAAAGGGGGCGCTGTCCGCTGCGGCTTTTTTGAACGTGGGACACACAGAATCGTTGCTGTTCCTGAATGCCCTGTCGAGGCGCCGGGCGCTCGTCAGATTCTCAACGGCATCGCTCGCGAGGCCGAACGTCTGCATATTCCCGCCTTTAACGAAGACAAGCATCTGGGGCTGCTTCGCTATGCCGTCGTTCGCTGCGGCTGGCGCACCGACCAGATTATGGTCACCCTCGTGACCGCTCAACGCGACCTGCCGCATGCGCAGGAGTTCTTTGAAGCCGTCGCGGCGCTTGATCCGCATATCGTCACCGTCGCTCAGAACATCAACGGTCGCCCCGGAAATGCCATCTTGAGCGAGGAGACCCGTATCGTCTATGGCGCCGAATGCATGCGCGACCAGCTGCTCGGTTGTGAATTCGACATCTCCCCTACCGCGTTCTATCAGACCAATCCGCAGCAAACCGAGCTGCTCTATCGACTTGCCATTGACGGCATGGACCTGCAGCAGGGTGACATTCTTATGGACGCTTACTGCGGCAGCGGAACCATCGGCCTGTGCGCCGCGAAGGATGTCCAGGACAAGGGCATCGGCATTATGCTGCTCGGCGTGGAGCGCAACCCGGCGGGCATTGCCGACGCACGTCGCAATGCCGAGCTCAACGGCCTCACCCGCAGCGCTTGGTTTATGGCCGACGATGCCACCGACTACATCCTCGATGCCGCCGACAACAACGAACGCGTCGACGTCCTTTCCATCGACCCGCCGCGCGCCGGCTCCACCCCCGAGTTCCTCGAAGCCGCCTGCGCACTCAAGCCGCGCCGCATCACCTATATCAGCTGCAACCCCGTGACCCAAGAGCGTGACCTGCACCAGCTCCTCGACGGAGGCTATCGCCTGCTCAAGATCACGCCGGTCGACATGTTCCCCCATACCGACCACACCGAAACCGTAGCGATCCTCGAGCGCCGCTAACCCACCCCAGTAGATTTTTGGGACATGCCTTAAAATCTACCGGCCCAACGAGAGGGGGCGGCCCGTCTGGACCGCCCCCCTCTCGTTGGGCAGATGAGCCCGTTACATGCTCTTGCGCAGGTCACACACGCCGGCTGCCGCCATCTCGCGCAGCAGCGTCTCGCGATCGCGCGTCACGATCAGGTCCAGCGGGAAGTGAATCTCATCGAGCATCTTGCGCGCCTGGTCGAGCTTGCCAATTGCCATACCAATGTGCGCGTCGGTCGAGACGCCAATCCCCACGCCCAGTTCGGCGCAGCGCTCGGCAATCTTGCGGCAAGCGCCCCAATGCTCGGCATCGGTACCATGCTCAAGACTATGGTTGTTAATCTCGATAATCTTGTGTTTGGCCTTTGCCGCCAACAACACCTCATCGATATCAAAGGAAACACCCGAGCGACCCGTGTGACCCAGCATAAACACTTTGGGGTGCTCCAGAGCATTGATGTACATCTCGGTTGTCTGGGCGAGCGTCGCGCCTTCGGCAAACTGCGGGTTATGCACGCTTGCCACCAAATAATCCAAATTACGCGTCACCAAATCGAACAGCGAATGCTGGTGACTGTACGAATCGCCGGCAATATCGAGCGAAACGGGAATGTCCTCGCCAAACAGGCCTCCATCCAGCGAAACGATATCGGCCTCGGCACCACGCAGCACCAGCACGCCGCTCCAAATGCGCGGCCAGATATCCTGGTTAATAAAGAATTGGAAACTGCGCAGGTCATTGGGACAAGGCGTAACCATCGAGCTTAAATGATCGGCGGAACCGAGCACCTGAAGGCCGCGCTCTGCCGCCCAATAGATGTTCTCCTCGATGGTTGAGTACGCATGCGCAGAGAACATCGTATGAGTATGAATATCACAAGAAAGAAGGTAGGGCATCGGGTCTCCTTGTCCAGTATGGCCGTCGCGTATATTCATTGTACGCATAGCTTTCGGCAGTCGTAAAACTGCTTCATCCCAATCACACAACGGCATAGACAACGGGGTCTGGCTTAAAACCAAACCCCGTTTCACGTAAAACATTGTAAGCAGAGCGCTTTACTTTCGACGATATTCGTCGGCCAGCTGCTTCCAGGCAGGCAGCGAGTTGACGATTGTCTCGTAGCTCACACAGTAGCCAAGGCGGAACCAGCCCGGCATGCCAAAACTATCCGAAGGCACCGCGAGCAGTTCGTACTTCTTCGCGCACTCGCAGAACGCATTCGCATCGGGCTCCAGCGCCTTCACCCACAAGTAGAATGCACCATCCGGCTCAACATAGGTGTAGCCGTACTCCGCTAGTGCATCGGTAAGCGCGGTGCGGTTGCGCGCATAGGCCTCGACATCGCTCGGTTCATCAATGCAGTCGATGATTACACGCTGGAAGAGGGCCGGTGTGCACACGAAGCCCAGCGTGCGGGCGGCACCGGCAACGGCCGGCATCAGGCGAGCAGCCTGCGGATTGGTATTGGGAACCAAAATCCAGCCCACGCGCTCGCCCGGCAGCGAAAGCGACTTGGAATACGAGTAGCACACCACGGTGTTCTCGTAGATCGAGGGCACCCAAGGCACCCCGGCACCGTACACGATCTCGCGGTACGGCTCATCAGAGATGAGCGTGATTGGGTTCTCGGAATCGCGCTTGGCGTTGACCTCGCGTAAAACATTGGCCAGTCGCGTCAGTGTATCGCGCGTATACACTGCACCGGTCGGGTTGTTGGGTGAGTCGATAATGACGGCAGCGGTCTTATCGGTAATCGCCTTGAGCACGTTATCCACGCTCAGCTGGAACGTATCTTCATCGGCGAGCGCCTCGACGCACGTGCAACCAGCTTTCTCGATCCACACGCGATACTCCGGGAAGTACGGAGCGATAACGATGACCTCGTCGCCCGGATTGGTAATCGCGTTGAGCGTGCAGGTGAGCGAAGCCGCGGCACCCACCGTCATAAAGACGTCCTTGCCCTCATAGCTCGTGCCAAAGCGACGGTTGAGCGAGTCGGCGACGGCTGCTCGACATTGCGGCAGACCCGGCGCAGGCGTGTATCCATGCAGCTGGTCGCTCGGCAGCTCCAAGGCCTTCTTAATGGACTCAGCCACGGCGGCAGGCGCCGGAACGCTCGGGTTACCCAGCGAAAAATCGAATACGTTCTCCGCGCCGATCTGTGCCTTGCGCTCAAGGCCATAGCTAAAGATCTCACGGATGATGGAGCTTTCCGCACCGCGAGCATACATAGTTTCGTTGATCATCTGTTCCCCTTTCGCATAGGCGCTATTGTACGCTTTAGCTGAGCAAAGTGCCGCAGCAATGTTGATTGGGGACAGACTTACAATGTTGATTGGGGACAGACTTAAATGCGTGAAAACGCTCATTTAAGTCTGTCCCCAATCAACAGATGGCCCCATATCGCTCAAAAGAAAAAGCCTCCGCAGGTTTCCCCGCGGAGGCTCTCATGGCAAAGACTACTCGTTGGCGTCAGCGTCGTCATCGGCCTTCTTTGTGTCAGCAGCCTCGACATCGCCAGCGTCGCCGGATGCGGCTTCGGCATCCTCCTGCATGGCCGCCTGCGCAAAGGCCGCAGCATCAGCCGCCAGCTCCTCCTCGCTCATGCGAGGCAAGCGCTTCTTGGTCGGCATGCCGGCCGCCTTGGCATTGCGCTCCTCCTTGGCCGCCAGGATATCGCCCTCGCGCTCAAGGTAGGCATCCCACTCATTGCCGAGCAGGGCGTTCACGGCGTCGCCTTCGACGGTCTCGCGCTCAAGCAGCACCTTCGCCATCAGATCGAGCTGATCGCGACGGGCATCCAAAATCTCGACCGCACGGCGATGGGCTTCGCGCATGATGCGCTGAACCTCGATATCGATGCGGCGCGCCGTCTCCTCGGAGTAATCCTGGTGATCGGCGTAATCGCGACCAAGGAACACCTGATGCTGCGCCTCACCAAACACTTGCGTGCCCAGCTCCTCGCTCATGCCCAGGCGCGTGACCATCTCGCGCGCCATCTTAGTCGCGCGCTCCAGATCGTTGCTCGCGCCCGACGTGATGTCGTCGCACATGAGCTCCTCGGCAACGCGACCGCCCAAGAACACGGCGAGCTCGTCGAGCATCTCGTTCTTGGTCTTGAGGAAGTGATCCTCCTGCGGAAGCTGCAACGTGTAGCCCAGAGCCTGGCCGCGGCTGACAATCGAAATCTTATGAACCGGATCGGAATGCTCCAAGATGTGGCCCACCAGGGCGTGACCGCTCTCGTGGTAAGCAATCGTGGTGCGCTCGGCTTCGGTCATCACGCGGCCCTTGCGTTGCGGTCCGGCAATCACACGCTCCATCGACTCCTCGACCTCGTCCATCGAGATCACAGAACGATGACGGCGAGCGGCCAAAAGCGCAGACTCATTGAGCAGGTTCGCCAAATCGGCACCAGTAAAGCCAACGGTCATCTGGGCGAGCTTCTCAAACTTAACGTCCTCGTCCATCGGCTTGTTCTCAGCATGCACGCGCAAGATCTGCTCGCGGCCCTTTACGTCCGGGCGGTCAACCGTGACTTGGCGGTCAAAACGGCCGGGACGCAGCAGCGCCGGATCCAGAATGTCGGGGCGGTTGGTCGCGGCGATCAGGATGACCGACTCGCTTTCCTCAAAACCGTCCATCTCGACCAGCAGCTGGTTGAGCGTCTGCTCGCGCTCGTCGTGGCCGCCGCCCAAACCGGCTCCGCGCTGACGTCCCACGGCATCGATCTCGTCAATAAAGATGATTGACGGAGCCTGAGACTTGGCCTCCTTAAAAAGGTCGCGCACGCGGCTGGCGCCGACGCCCACGAACATCTCAACAAAGTCAGAGCCCGAGATGCTAAAGAACGGCACGCCCGCCTCGCCGGCAACGGCCTTGGCCAGCAACGTCTTACCGGTACCCGGAGGGCCCACCAGCAACACGCCGCGGGGAATCTTGGCGCCCAGCTTGCGATAGCGGTCCGGGTCGCTCAAGAAATCGCGAATCTCTTCGAGCTCCTCGACCGCCTCATCCACGCCAGCGACATCCTCAAACTTGACCTTGGG
The DNA here is from genome assembly GCF_003470945.1 of Collinsella sp. AM23-17. NCBI lineage: Bacteria > Bacillati > Actinomycetota > Coriobacteriia > Coriobacteriales > Coriobacteriaceae > Collinsella > Collinsella sp. AM23-17. The sequence continues at coordinate 50,485 of NZ_QRHU01000003.1, forward strand.
ACGCGTAGCCTCGTTGGTCTTGGCATTGGTCTTGCCAAACTGCATGTTCCTGTTGTTGGCACCCATCATCTGGCGCATAAAGTAGAACATGATGGCGATCAAGGCAATCGTCGGAAGCACACTCATCGCCAAGTCGCCCCAAAAATCGGGATCGTTGGTGTTGACGATGTACTTGGTATCGGGGTGCTCCGCCATGAGCTCGGCAAGCGAATCGGAACCGACATAGGTCGAGGAAAAGCTCTTGAGCTCGCTCGTGTCGCCCTTGTCCTTTTTCGTCTTCCAGTAATGACCCGTCACGCTTCCGTCCTGAACCGTATAGGTCAGATCTTCGACGCGATCCTGCTTGATGGCGCTGACCATCTCACTCGTCGCGAGCTTAACGGTATTGCTGGAGTTGGCAAAGCCGGAGCCCATGTTAAAGAAGGCGTAGCCCAGAAGCGCGCAAGCCAAAATAAAATACAGCCAGCCCGTACGCGTGGGCTTCTTGCCTCCGGGCATCCCCGGGATCTTAGGCTCCCGGGGAGTCTGGGAATTGTTGTCGTTACGGTCGTCGGGCATCTTACGAATAAACCTCCGGTTTCAAAATGCCCAGATACGGAAGGTTACGATAGCGCTCGGCATAGTCGAGGCCGTAGCCCACCACAAAGGCATCGGGGCAATGGGTTCCAACATACTTGGGCGTGACGGCCGAGGTACGGTCCTCAACGTCCTTCCATAGGAAGGCGGCGACCTCCAGAGAAGCGGGCTTACGGCTCTCGAGGTTCTTCATCAGGTACTTGAGGGTCAGGCCCGAGTCCAGAATGTCCTCGACGATCAGCACGTCGCGACCACGGATGTCGATATCCAGGTCCTTAATGATACGCACGATACCCGAAGACTTCACACCGTCGCCATAGCTCGAAACAGCCATGAAATCGATGTTGGTCGGCAGCTCGATCTTGCGCATCAGGTCGCCCATAAAGACCACGGCGCCGCGCAGGACCGCAATCAGCACCAGATCCTTACCCGCATAGTCGCGCGTAATCTGCTCGCCCAAGCGAGAGACGATACCGTCGATATCCTCCTGCGTAAACAGAACCTTCTCGATATCCGGATGTTGAGAAGCCATGACAACCCTTTCTTGTGCTTAATCGCCCACACACCGCCGTATGGACGCGAACTACACATTCTAGCAGCGCACGGGGTATATTTTCCAGCCCGCGCACCATCAGCGCGGGAATACCGTCAACGCCGCACAGAAAAGCTAGTGCGAGGAGCTAATCCGCGTCAACCACGCGAAGCAGATAGGCCACGCGCGTCGCCGCCGTGCACTTAAAACGTTCGTCCGCGCGAACGCCCGCGACCCATACTACGGCACCTCCCGGAGCCGTTCTTACCACGGGTACGCCAGAGCGGTCTGAAACAGGAATGCGCGCCTCGTTCAACAGGTCTGACACTTTCTTGCTTCGACCGCTCATCCCCAACGGGCACATCACGTCTCCCGGCACAGGGCTATCCACCCACAGGCGCGCCAATCGCGCCTCGGCGGGAATCTCCCCGCGCGAGCCGGCTAGCATCCGCTCGCTATCGCGGTCGGCGAACCCCAGGGCCGCCGCATCCACCAAGGCCGCAACCTCTCCGTCAGCAGCAAGCTCGCGGGCACGGTGCACGATATCGCGCCCCGGCTCCACAGCCATCGGCTCTGCTGTCAGCATACGCCCCGCCCCCAGCGGCAGACGACCGGGAACGGAGATCCAGTCGGCCACTAAGCCCTCGCGCGCCGCCGGGACCTTGAACGCCAGCATGCCAAACTCCACACGGGCATCAATTCCCGCAGGAAGCGTTACCGAACCCGAGCCCGCAGCGACACAGGAGAGCACGCGCTCCACGTGCCGCATCTCCGGTCGCGCGTCGGGATCGATGCGCTTAATCGCCAACCGCACGATACGCCGTGCAATCACAACCTCAGCGGCGGCAAGACGGCGCGCATCGAGCACCAGTGCGCCCGCCGCTTCCTTGCGCAGGCAGCTTCGAAACGCCTGTGCCGAAAGCTGAGAAAGAAAGGCATCCTCATCGCCTAAGATCTCGCAGGCGGCGCCAATCGTCTTGCAGACGTTCGCGTTGCGCTGTGCCACCACCGGCATCACCCGGTGGCGCACATAGTTGCGCAGGTACGAAACGTCCTCGTTGCTCTCATCCTCCCGCCATGGCTGACCATGCACCTGCAGATAGTTCACGAGCTCGCCATGAGTTAGGTCAAGCAAGGGGCGCACCACGATATTCCTTCGACGGGGAATGCTCGAAAGCCCAGCCGGGCCCGACCCCTTAATGGCGTTCATCAAAAATGTTTCCGCGCGGTCCGACGAAGTATGCGCGGTACAGATACGAGCCGCCGTCCGCGGTGCGCCCGATTCGGCACAAAGTTCGCGAACATATCTCCGTACCGCGGCATAGCGCACCTCGCGAGCCGCAGCCTCGATATTGCCCGATTCGTCATCAAAATAGGCATGCTCAACACACAGCGGCAAGCCGTATTGCGCGCACAGGTCACGTACAAAGGCCTCGTCGCCATCGGATGCCTCCCCGCGCAGATGATGGTTTACATGCAGCACGTGCAATCGCTCGCGCGCAATGGGAGCGACGCCGCGCCCGTCCTGGATATCCAACTTTGATGTGCAAGCCATAAGGAGCAGCGCCGTCGAGTCCGCACCGCCTGATACCATGAGCACTACGGGGGCAGCGGCCTGCCGCGTTGCCAGGGCGCTCTTATCCGTCCTCGGCGCGGCATGATGTCCATAGTGCTGAGATACCGTTGGCATTTGCTTCCTCCTCTATTCGTTCGCACCCATTGTATCCTTTGGAATCTTATGTCTCGTCTGCACCTTCATATCCTCGGCAGCGGCTCAAAAGGCAACTGCGCGCTCATCGAGGGACCGCAAGGTCTCATCATGATCGATGATGGCCTGTCCCGCCGCGAGACACTTAAACGCATGGCGGAGCTTGGCCTCTCGGCAGACGACGTCGCCGCTCTAGTAATCACCCATGAGCATGGTGACCATATCAAGGGGCTCGATGTATGGTGCAAGCACTGGCATGGTCCCCTCTTTGCCAGCAGGGACACCCTTTCATGCAAAGAAAACCTCGCGCACCTGCCTGTAGAGGAATTTGACCCCGGCGACACGCTCCCCATTGCCGGCATCCACGTGCAAACCTACTCAACATCGCACGATGTCATCAATCCTGTCGGCTATCGATTTAATGCTCTTGGTGATTCCATTGGGTTTGCCACCGACACCGGAGAGTTATCGAGCAAGGCCATGGGCATCCTCAAAGACTGTCGAGTTCTCGCGCTCGAAAGCAACCACGATGTAACTATGTTGCGCGAAGGACCGTACCCACGCTTTCTTCAGGAGCGCATCCTGTCCACAAAGGGGCACCTCTCCAACAACCAGGCCGCCGAAGCCGCGCGAGAACTTGTTACCGATCGCACCGAACAGCTCATCGCCATGCATATCAGCCAGGACAATAATCGTCCAAGCCTTACCGTCAAAAGCTATGCCAACGCGCTTGATGCAAGTCTCGATGATGAACTCGGCAGTTCTGCCACCCGTCTTCAAGGGCCACGGAAGCTCTCGATACGCCCTGCAAGCCAGTATCAACCGACAACCATTCAATAGCCCCTCAAGACAACAAAGGGGGGGGGCTGGGAATCACTTCCCAGCCCCCCCCTTAACTCATACTCTCGATTGAAGCAGAGCCATCGTTAGTCGATGGAGATCTTCGTAACGTTCTTCTTCTCGACGATCTTAGGAACCGTAACGGTGAGGATGCCGTCAGCATACTTTGCAGAGAGGCCCTCGCTCGAAGCGTCCTTCAGATATACGCCACGCGTCGCGCTGTACGAGCTAAACTCCTTCTGGAGGAAGTTCTTACCCTCGTTTTCGGCGCTCTCCTCGACGTTCACGCTGATGGACAGGCGACCCTCATTGAGCTCAACGTCGATGTCATCCTTGGCGACACCGGTCAGATACGCCTTGACCTCGTAGCCATCGCCCTTATCCTCAACGTCAACGGGAAACGCCTTGGAAGCAATCGAGTTGTTTGCAAGGTCGGTCATATCATCAAACAGATCGAACAGCGAGCTAGCAGAAGGACGAACGCCAAAAACCGAACGATAAGGAACCATGCTTGCCATGTTTACCACTCCTTTTAAGGACTGCCGAGCCATCTTCTAGGTGGTTGGGACTTCTTTTGACGCTCTTATATATGCCCACCCAGTGCTCATATATACATCGACTATAAAGTTTTTTGAGTCCAGTACTATAAGCATATCTAAGTGTGTTTGACTCAGGTTTTAGTAAGGTTAAGGTTCTTTGAACCAGAGCTTAAATAACAAGTATGTTCGCAGCTACAAATAACAAGGGGCTTACAATGAGCGCGTACACGTTGTTGGTAACGAGCTAAAGGGCATCATGGACGACCAAAACCAGAACAATATGTTTATGCCGACGCAGGGCGAAGATACTTCTACGCAGCCGCCACGGTTCCATCGCCCCCACATCTCGCAAGAGCCCATCAATGACCCAGAGCCCGATTATGTGACGAGAAACCGATATCAAACGCTCGAGGATGCCCAAACGGGACGTAAACATATGGGCGTCGCCTCGGGAGACCCTGTATATCTGAAAGACGCACCACTATCTAAAAACAGCGCAGCTAGTGATGAGCCGATGAAAGCATCCGCCGCTCATCAACAAAGAGGGCCCCGACCCAAGCAAACCTTGACGCATTCGGCTCGCTATCTCGAAACGCCAAAACAGGGAAAATCAATCTTCGTTTCGTCAAGTAAACGACGCAAGCAGCATCAGCTGACAATTCTGCTTTTGATCATTGCGGCCATAGCAGTTGCCCTTGTTATACGATTTATTTTCTTTAAATAAAGGCTCAATACCGAAAACAACAAGATCGTCTGGTGTAATTGAGTCATTTACGCCCCGTAAACGCAAAAAAAGGGGGAGGCCGCGAGGCCTCCCCCTTCTTCAAGTCATCAGACGGCTCGGTGCCGTCCACCGGTCAGCGGCGCCCTGGCCTCCCGCGGGCTGGCCCCGCAGTACTCTCGGCGCGATGGGGCTTAGCTTCCGGGTTCGGAACGGGACCGGGCGTGCCCCCCATGCTCTGGCCGCTGACCGGTGGGCGGCGCCCACCGTTACGGTGTCCGGTATCGCATACACGTGCCCTGGGGGCCGCATGGCGCATAGGGGAGATGACTCGGGGGCATCCTCGTGCCCGGACCGCGCTTCAGAGCGCATGTCCCGCGGGCCGCGAGGTGCGGTTCCGGAAGAGCTCGGGCGATTAGTGCGGCTCGGCTGAGGACGTCGCCGTCCTTGCACCTGCCGTCTATCGACCAGGTAGTCTACCTGGGCCCTTACCGGAAGGAGAACTAATCCCTGGAACGGCTTCCCGCTTAGATGCCTTCAGCGGTTATCCGCGCCGCACGCGGCTACCCGGCCGTGCCGTTGGTCGACAACCGGTTCACCGGAGGTGCGTCCACCCCGGTCCTCTCGTACTGGGGGCAGCCTCCATCGATTCTCCTGCGCCCACGGAGGATAGGGACCGAACTGTCTCACGACGTTCTGAACCCAGCTCGCGTACCGCTTTAAACGGCGAACAGCCGTACCCTTGGGACCTGCTCCAGCCCCAGGATGCGATGAGCCGACATCGAGGTGCCAAACCTTGCCGTCGATGTGGACTCTTGGGCAAGATCAGCCTGTTATCCCCGGAGTACCTTTTATCCGTTGAGCGACGGCCCACCCACTCGGGGCCGCCGGATCACTAGAGCCTGCTTTCGCACCTGCTCGGCTTGTGGGCCTCGCAGTCAAGCCCGCTTGTACTCTTGCATTCAAAAGGACGGTTGCCGACCGTCCCGAGCGGACCTTCGCGCGCCTCCGTTACCCTTTAGGAGGCGACCGCCCCAGTCAAACTGCCCGCCTGGCACGGTCCCCGAGCCGGTTGACGGCCTCGGGTTAGGACGCCGGTCGCGCGAGGGCAGTATTCCAAGGGCGGCTCCCCGGGGGCTGGCGCCTCCGGATCTGTGCCTCCTGCCTATCCTCTACACGCGGGACCAGCGGCCAATGCCAAGCTGCAGTGAAGGTTCACGGGGTCTTTCCGTCCTTCCGCGGGTAAGTCGCATCTTCACGACCAGTGCAATTTCACCGGGTCCATGGTCGAGACAGCGCCCAAGTCGTTGCGCCTTTCGTGCAGGTCGGAACTTACCCGACAAGGAATTTCGCTACCTTAGGACCGTTATAGTTACGGCCGCCGTTTACCGGGGCTTGGCTTCGGGGCTTCGCCGAAATGGCTAACTCCTCCGCGTGACCTTCCGGCACCGGGCAGGCGTCAGACCCTATACGTCGCCTTGCGGCTTCTGCAGAGTCCTGTGTTTTTGGTAAACAGTCGCTTGGGCCTCTCCACTGCGGCCCGCCTCCGCTCCCGGAGCAAGTCCGTTCACGTACGCGCGGGCACCCCTTCTCCCGAAGTTACGGGGCCATTGTGCCGAGTTCCTTGACCATGGTTGACCCGATCGCCTCGGTATGTTCTACCCACCCACCTGTGTCGGTTTGCGGTACGGGCGCGCACGCGCCTGCCTAGGGGTTTTTCTAGGGACCTCGGGCTCACTCGCTTCGCTCAATCGCTTCGTCCGGAGCCTCGCCCTGTGTGCGGACCGGATTTCCCTGGTCCGCGGGCCGCGCTCCATCACGGGGACGTCCAGAACCCCGCCGAGCCACCCCCATCCGTCGCCCCGTCGGTCGTAGCGCCGCGTGCGCGGTGCAGGAATGTCTGCCTGCTGCGCGTCGGCTACGCCTCCCGGCCTCGCCTTAGCCCCCGACTGACCCTGGGAGGATTAGCCTTGCCCAGGAAACCTCGGGTTCACGGCGGACGAGTTACTCTCTCGTCTCTCGCTACTCATGCCAGCATTCTCACTCCCATGCGCTCCACCGCCGGTCGCCCGGCGGCTTCACCGCCCATGGGAAGCT
>NZ_QRHU01000003.1:57666-61026 GCF_003470945.1 Collinsella sp. AM23-17
AAAATCCCGCCGCTTCGGTGTCCAGCTTAGCCCCGTGTATTGTCGGCGCATGTCCACTCGACCAGTGAGCTGTTACGCACTCTTTGAATGCATGGCTGCTTCTAAGCCAACATCCTGGTTGTCTGGGCGGACGCACATCCTTTGCCACTCGGCTGGAACTTGGGGACCTTAGCGGGCGGTCCGGGCTGTTTCCCTCTCGAGCACACAGCTTAGCCCACATGCTCTGACTGCCGCGCTCTGGGCCGCCGGCATTCGGAGTTCGGTTGGATTCGGTAGGCGGCGAAGCCCCCTCGTCCATCCGGTGCTCTACCTCCGGCGGTGAACGCGCGACGCTAGCCCTAAAGCTATTTCGGGGAGAACGAGATATCTCCGGGTTTGATTGGCCTTTCACCCCTATCCGCAGGTCATCGCCGCCGTTTTCAACCGACGTGCGTTCGGCCCTCCACGGGGTCTTACCCCCGCTTCAGCCTGCCCACGGATAGCTCACCCGGCTTCGCGTCCGCGGCGCGGGACTCAAGTCGCCCTGTTAAGGCTCGCTTTCGCTCCGGCTCCCTTTCGGTTAACCTCGCCCCGCGCCAGCGACTCGCTGGCTCATTCTACAAAAGGCACGCCGTCACACCATATAGGTGCTCCGACTGCTCGTGGGCGCACGGTTTCAGGTACTGTTTCACTCCCCTCCCGGGGTGCTTTTCACCTTTCCCTCACGGTACTGGTGCGCTATCGGTCACAGGGTAGTACTCAGGCTTGGATGGTGGTCCACCCAGGTTCGGACCGGGTTTCACGTGCCCGGCCCTACTCAGGGACCGCGTCGCGCCGTCCGGTCTGGGTTCGCGTACGGGGCTGTCACCCGCTGCGGCCGGCCCTCCCATGCCGTTCCGCTCCCCAGCCGGACCTGCGCCCGGGGGCGGCAGCCCCCGGATGCGCGGCCCTGCAACCCCGCCGGCGGAACCCCTGCCGGGTATGCCCGCTCGACGGTTTGGCCATCGGTCCCCTTTCGCTCGCCGCTACTCGGGGAGTCTCGAGATTGATTTCCTCTCCTCCGGGTACTTAGATGTTTCAGTTCCCCGGGTTGTCCTCCCCGCCCCTATGTGTTCGGGGTGGGGATATCCACACTGCTGTGGATGGGTTCGCCCATTCGGAGACCCCCGGGTCGAAGGATGTGTGCTCCTCGCCGGGGATTATCGCAGCTTGCCGCGTCCTTCATCGGCTCCCTGTGCCAAGGCATCCGCCGTGCGCCCGTGGTATCTTGCGGGACCGCATCGGGCCCGCGGGATATCCACGTGTCGCTAATTAATTTAAATTAATCGATATCATGAATAGCGCTCGTATGTCGCAATTCGGGTATCTCATACCGCGGCACAGTAGTTGACTGTGCTCGCGATCAGATGCTCCTCACTCATATATAAGTGAATTCTTCTTGTTTGGATCGGATGAATGATTGCTATCATTCTGTCTGATAAATCGCAGAAAAGAATCGAGTCTGGAAGAATGATCTTCCATCTCTCTCCTATCGCTATGCGGCTCTCAAGGTACGCGGGTGCGACCCCGGGGACCGGGTGCTGCGGGGAATCATCCTGGCGGACATCTACCGGACGGGCTCCTGCCCTCTATTCGAGTTAAAGTTTGTCTCTCTAAGAATTTATCTCCCTAGAAAGGAGGTGATCCAGCCGCACCTTCCGGTACGGCTACCTTGTTACGACTTCACCCCCCTCACCCTCCACACCTTCGGCGCCTCCCCCCTCGCGGTTGGGCCGGCGACTTCGGGTGCAGACGACTCGGGTGGTGTGACGGGCGGTGTGTACAAGGCCCGGGAACGCATTCACCGCGGCATGCTGATCCGCGATTACTAGCAACTCCGACTTCATGGGGGCGGGTTGCAGCCCCCAATCCGAACTGGGGCCGGCTTTCCGGGATCCGCTCCCCCTCGCGGGGTGGCATCCCTCTGTACCGGCCATTGTAGCACGTGTGCAGCCCAGGGCATAAGGGGCATGATGACTTGACGTCGTCCCCGCCCTCCTCCGCCTTGACGGCGGCGGTCCCGCGTGGGTTCCCGGCATCACCCGATGGCAACACGCGGCGGGGGTTGCGCTCGTTGCGGGACTTAACCCAACATCTCACGACACGAGCTGACGACAGCCATGCACCACCTGTATGGGCTCCTCTCGGCCACGGGGTCTCCCCCGCTTCACCCATATGTCAAGCCCTGGTAAGGTTCTTCGCGTTGCTTCGAATTAAGCCACATGCTCCGCTGCTTGTGCGGGCCCCCGTCAATTCCTTTGAGTTTTAGCCTTGCGGCCGTACTCCCCAGGCGGGACGCTTAATGCGTTGGCTGCGGCACGGGGGGATCGTCCCCCCACACCTAGCGTCCATCGTTTACGGCTGGGACTACCAGGGTATCTAATCCTGTTCGCTCCCCCAGCTTTCGCGCCTCAGCGTCGGTCTCGGCCCAGAGGGCCGCCTTCGCCACCGGTGTTCCACCCGATATCTGCGCATTCCACCGCTACACCGGGTGTTCCACCCTCCCCTACCGGACCCAAGCCGCGGAGGTTCCGGGGGCTTCGGGGGGTTGAGCCCCCCGCTTCGACCCCCGGCCTGCCGGGCCGCCTACGCGCGCTTTACGCCCAATGAATCCGGATAACGCTCGCCCCCTACGTATTACCGCGGCTGCTGGCACGTAGTTAGCCGGGGCTTCTTCTGCAGGTACAGTCTTGACTCTTCCCTGCTGAAAGCGGTTTACGACCCGAAGGCCTCCGTCCCGCACGCGGCGTCGCTGCGTCAGGGTTCCCCCCATTGCGCAAGATTCCCCACTGCTGCCTCCCGTAGGAGTCTGGGCCGTGTCTCAGTCCCAATCTGGCCGGTCGGTCTCTCAACCCGGCTACCCGTTGTCGGCACGGTGGGCCGTCACCCCGCCGTCTACCTGATGGGCCGCGGAGCCATCCCCTCCCGTCGGGGCTTTAGCCGGGGTGCCATGCGGCACCCCGGGGTATCCGGTATTACCCGTCCTTTCGGGCGGCTATCCCGGGGGAGGGGGCAGGTTCTCCACGTGTTACTCAGCCGTTCGCCACTCGCTTCCCTCCGGAGAGGGGTGCCGTTCGACTTGCATGTGTTAGGCGCGCCGCCAGCGTTCATCCTGAGCCAGGATCGAACTCTCCGTCCAAAATATTCTGGGCTTCGAGCCCGTCCGGTCCTCTCAGTCCATCGCTGATCGGTTCCGTTCGATTCATATGGTTCTGTATAGGAAAAGGAATTTCTCGGGGCCGCCTCTCGGCGGCCTTGCGAAAAACAAATCCAAGTTAGACCATTTCAAATGGTTCGATGTCTGCCCGGATGCGACACTGAATGTGTCCATCCTCGCAGTAT
>NZ_QRHU01000003.1:61036-77118 GCF_003470945.1 Collinsella sp. AM23-17
AAATGGTTCGATGTCTGCCCGGATGCGACACTGAATGTGTCCATCCTCGCAGTATCCGGTTCTCAAGGTGCACGCTGTGCGGCTGATCCGGTCCGACCGGGCCGCGCGGCAAGGAGATATATTGCCAGACCGGAGGGGCGCCGGGGGCGGGAATCGCGCACTCCATATTTTGTTCACAAATGAATAGAACCCTCAGTTGCTTCACTGAGGCCGCATTCGAAGCAGCAGCTTCTGATATTGGCGATGACCAGCTGGTTTATAGGTGTTAAGGCATCGGTCATCTCTGGAGCGCCACTTTACTCCAAAAGCATGAGCTATTTGTTTCCCGTCGGTAAAAGGCAGGTTTTGTTCGCCAAGCGTTCTTATATATAGAGAAGTTCGGGTTCGAACCCGTGTCGCGGCAACAAAAAAGCGGCCGGCATCCGCCAGTCGCTTTTTTAGTCTATGGTGGGCCGTCAGGGGTTCAGCCTGCTCCGCAGGCGGCCGCTGCGGCGCTTTCGCGCCTTGCGCGCTGCGCTGGCAAACGCTCATGCGTTTACTCGGCTCCGCACCCCGACGGGTTCGAACCCATGTCGCGGCAACAAAAAAGCGGCCGGCATCCACCAGTCGCTTTTTTAGTCTATGGTGGGCCGTCAGGGGTTCGAACCCTGGACCTTGGGATTAAAAGTCCCCTGCTCTGCCAGCTGAGCTAACGGCCCGCGGGTGGCATTGTACCACGGTCTGGGACTATTCCCAACTCCATTGGCCGTTCTGGAAAATCACAACTTCACGTCCATCAGGCGTAATGCCTGTAATATCGATGTCGTCCGTGCCGATCATAAAATCGACGTGCGTGCTCGAGACGTTAACGCCATGCTCCAGGAGCTCCTCCTTGGACATGTCATACCCACCCTCGATGCATTCGGGGAAACCGACACCCAGCGCGAGATGGCAGCTAGCGTTCTCATCATAGAGCGTGTCATAGAATAGAACGCCACTTTCACGGATCGGCGTGTTCTTGGAGATAAGCGCGACCTCACCCAGATGAGCGGCACCTTCATCGGTATCAATAATGCTCGCAAGCGTCGCCTTACCCACGCGGGCATCGTAGTCCACTACGCGGCCCGCCTCGAACTTAATCCAAAAATCGTCAACCTTGTTACCGTGGTGAATGAGCGGCATAGCCGAATACACGATACCGTCGGCACGCATACGATCAGGCGAGGTGAAGACTTCCTCGGTGGGAATGTTGGGGAAGAAGGGGTGCCCATCGGGCGTCTTGCCCTTGCCGCCGGCCCACTCGTGACCTTTCGTCATGCCAATCGTCAGATCGGTTCCATTTGCCGAGGTGTAATGCAGGTAGTCGAAACGATTGTCGTTCAGGAAACGCAGGTTCTTTTCGAATGCGGCGTCATGGAGTTCCCAGTCGCTCTCCGGGTCCTGGCCATCGGCGCGAGCGGTATGCAGAATCGCATTCCACAGCTTATAGATTGCAACCTCATCGGCGTCTCCCGGGAACACCTCGCGCGCCCAGGCAACGACCGGCGCGCCGGCGATGCACCACGGGTTGATGTTGTAGTCCAGTCCGCGGCGGAAGACCTTGCACTGCGTGTTCCTTGCCTTAGAAGCTGCAGCAGGCTTAGCGGGATCGATGCCCTTAAGAGCGGCAGGGTCCGCACCCTCGATAAAGATAAAGCAGGCACCATCCTGGGCCAGTGAATCAAGCTGCAGGCGCTTCCACTCGGGCGTCTGCTCAAAATAGCTTTTCTCGACATGCTCGTACGTGAGCCTCGTCACGGCGTCATCGGCCCAAATAACCGTCACGTGACCGGCACCGGAGGCATAGGCCTCCGCGACCACCACGCGCGCAAACGGCGCGCACTCGACCGGAGACTGAACGACAACCTCCTGACCGGGCTTGACGTTTACGCCCTTGCGGACAACCAGGCGCGCATAGTTTTTAATCTTGGGCTCTAGGGCCTTCATGCCCTCCAGAGCCTCTTCGACCGTCAGGGCAGCTCGAATCATGTGCCACTCCATCTATCTATAGAACAGTAAAAAGGCGCGCCGCAAAAACGACGCGCCTTATATCTTAGCGATAAGTATGCATGCAAACGCTACTTCTTCTTGGAGTCCTTCTTGTCCTCCTCGGCAGCCGAGCGCTCGATAAGGGCGTTGAGCTTGTTCTCGGACATGCCCTCGGCCTGCGTGCGGTACATGTTGCGCAGGGGACGAATACGAACGAAGTCGTAGATGAAGTCACCCAAAATGACGACGTAGGACAAAACAATGCCGACCATCTGGACAGGGCTGGACACCATGCCAGCGGGAGCGAAGTACAGCGAAGCCCAAATGGCCACGACGAGCACCATGCCGATAGTGAGCACGGCCCACCAGATGCGGCGGCGCTTGGTGTAGTCCTCATCCTGCTTGAGAAGGATATTCGACACCGTGTAGATGCGATCCTCCTTGGCGCGCTGCTTAGCCTTGCGGGCGCGCTTCTCCTCTTTAGAGAGGCCCTCGAGGTTCTCGCCCTTCTCGAGCTCTTTGCGGCGTGCCTTAGACGAAGCCGGCACGACGCGGACAGAGCTCGCTGCCTGACGGGCGGGCTTGGCGGATGCAGCGGACTTGCGCGCAACCCCGGTAACCTCGTGGGATTGCGTGCGCTTGTTCGTGGCGCTACGGGTACTCACTTATGCGTTCTCCTTCATGCTTGTGAACTGGGAGCCCGTGATGATCTGGAAGGCCTCGCGATAGCGCTCGGACGTGCCATCGATGACCTCGGCGGGCAGATGCGGGGTCTCCCCCGTCATATCCCAGTTGGCTTTGAGCCAATTGCGGACGAATTGCTTGTCGTAGCTGGGCTGAATCTTGCCCTCCTCGTAGCTGGCGGCAGGCCAGAAACGGCTGGAGTCGGGCGTGAGGCACTCGTCGATCAGCGTAACCTTGCCATCGATGACACCGAACTCGAACTTGGTGTCGGCAATGATGATGCCACGGGTCGCTGCATACTCGGCGGCAGCCTTGTAGATCTTGAGGGAAAGGTCGCGAATCTGCGTGGCGATGTCCTCGCCCACGATCTCGCAGCAACGCTCGAACGAGATGTTCTCGTCGTGGTCACCGATCTCGGCCTTCGTGGACGGCGTGAACAGCGGCTCGGGAAGCTTGGAAGCCTCGGTCAGGCCCTCAGGCAGCTGGATGCCGCAGACGGTGCCGTTCTCGTCGTAGGTCTTCTTGCCCGAACCGGTCAGATAGCCGCGGACGATGCACTCGATAGGAATCGTCTGGGCCTTCTTAACCAGCATGGCGCGGCCGGCGAGGTAGTCACGATACTCAGCAAACTCCTCGGGGAAATCCGCCGGGTCGATGGAAACGAGGTGGTTGGGAACGATGCCGGCAAACTTATCGAACCAGAATGCCGAGATGCGGTTGAGCACCTCTCCCTTAAACGGAATCTCGTCGGGAAGAATGAAGTCGAACGCAGAAATGCGGTCGGTGGCGACCATCAGCAGGTTTTCACCGGCATCGTAGATATCACGAACCTTGCCACGGGAATCCGGACGACGCTCCATCGTTGTCACGTGAGTCACTCCTTACCAAAATACGACAGTAATGCGGGTTCTTTCCCGCACGTTTTCGCAAACTCGGAGCGGCAGGGACGAAACCCCTCCTTCACCGAATAGCGAAAAGCTAGTGCTCCATTGTAGTAGATGCCGCGTCCGCCGTGTGCTCGCGAGGCAGATGAATCGTAAAAGTCGTACCCTTTCCAAGCTCCGACTCCACGGATATGTAGCCGTGATGGCGCTCGACGATCTGTTTAGTCACGGCGAGGCCCACGCCCAGACCGCCCGCCTCACGGGCACGGCTGGCATCGGCGCGCCAAAAACGGCCGAAGATGCGCGACAAGTCATCCTTGGCAATACCGATGCCGGTATCAGAAACGGCAATGCTGACGTGTTTGCGGTCACTGAGCACCGACACCACGACCCAACCGCCCTCGGGGGTGTAGCGCATGGCGTTGCTCATGAGATTGATGACGCATTGTGTGATCATGTCGGGATCGGCTTCGACGACATCGTCGTGACCTTGGGTCTCGTCAGCAAAGCGCAAGCGCAGATCGCGGTCGACAAACAGGCGCTCCTGGGCATTGACGATGGAACGCACGAAAGGAACCATGTCCACCGGCTCAAGGTTGAGCGGAGCCGTGCTGTTTTCCATGCGCGACAGGTCGAGCATCTGCTGCACCAGACGAGCCAGGCGACGCGTCTCGGAAGCAACAGTCTCCAAGTGCTCATCGTCGGTAGGATATACGCCATCCTGCATGGCCTCGACCGTTGCGAGCATGGCCATAAGCGGAGTACGAAGTTCGTGAGCCACGTCCGAGGTCAAACGTTTCTCGTGTTTCATATCCTTCTCGAGCGAAGTGGCCATCTCATCGAACGTCTCGCCCAGTTGATCGATCTCGTCATCGCCGCGCAAGCCCGTACGAGCAGACAGATCGCCATCGCGAATTTGCTTGGCCGTGCTGGTAATACGGTGAATCGGCTTGGTGAGCATGCGCGACACGAGTGATCCGATAACGACCGAAATGCAAACTGCAACAACCGCAGCAAGGGCCATGGCGTTAAAGGTCTTCTCCCTAAACGCAGAATCTGCCTTGGTGAGCAAGGCATCGGAGCCGATGGCCCACAGCTTTACTTGTCCGACATGCTCGCCGGAAGACGTTATGATTTCGACGTTTGCAACGCTATCGGAGCCGGTGGGAGCCGACGAGACCGGACTATGCGATGCTTTTTTCCCGCTCGAGCTGCTCGACGGCGATTCGTTCTCGCGCACATCGGCGGTCGCGCTTGCCGAAGGCCATGAGTCGTCATAAACGACAACGCCTTTCTTGTTGACGACCTGCATACCCAAATCGTCGGACACCAAACTCGATGTCGCGACCGTACGTAGCTCGCCCGCAGTCCAATTGCCGTTTTCCTCATACGACGTCGCAAGCTTTTCGGCAGCGGAATTTGCGATTTCGACGATATTGGAGCGCGTGTAATCCGAAAAGACCGTGCCCCACACAACAGAGACCACGCCCACCAGCACCAATACCGTCATGAGCGATGTCAGAGCAAAAGCAAGTGCCATGCGCGAGGGATAGCTCATCGTTGGCCGTGAATCGGAGCGAGGCGTGTTCCAACTAGCCTTGGAACCCGCCTCGCTCTCCTGCTTGTGCTTTTGTCCGATTTCAAAGCGCGCAGGTGTCATATGTGATTTCCCTATTTCTCGTCCGACTTATCGGTCTTGGCCGGAGCCTCGAAGCGATAGCCGACACCGTGGACGGTGTAGAGCCACTTGGGCTTCTTGGGATCATCGCCCAGCTTGGCGCGAAGGTTCTTCACGTGGCTATCGATGGTGCGCTCATAGCCCTCAAAGTCGTAGCCGAGCACCTTCTCGACCAGCTCCATGCGGTTGTAGACGCGACCGGGGTGACGGGCAAGCGTGGTGAGCAGCTTAAACTCGGAAGCCGTCAGGTCGACTTCCTTGCCCTCGACCAAAATCTTGTGGCCCGAGATATCGATGACCAGATCGCCGAAGTCGAGTACCTCGACGGCTGGCTCGTCGGCCTGATGGGCACGGCGGAACAGAGCGCGAACGCGCGCGACAAGCTCGCGCGGCGAGAACGGCTTAATCAGATAGTCGTCGGCGCCGAGCTCAAGACCGATAATACGGTCCTCGATCTCGCCCTTGGCAGTCAGCATGATGATGGGGACATCCGAGGTATCGCGAATGGTGCGGCAAACGCGCTCGCCGGGGATCTTGGGGAGCATAAGGTCGAGCACGACCAGGTCAAACTGATGCTTCTCGAACTCCTCGATCGCGGACTGGCCGTCGCCGACACCCACAACCCAGTAGCCTTCGCGCTCGAGATAGGCAGCGACGGCGTCACGGATTGCCTTCTCATCCTCGACCAGCAGAATCTTTTTTGCATCTGAAGCCATAACACGGCCCCCCTGTCTCAATCAGCTAAGAACAAGCCCATTTTAACGCACCTGAGCCCGCCGGATGCCACTATGACGCGGCAGCTCGGCGGGCGGTACTCACAATTACAACGCGTTTATTCCCCTGTTGGCGCCTTTTTAACCCCTCTAAGCTTAAAGAGAGAATAGGCGTGCGGTGACCGTCTCGGGTATACCCTGGCTGTTGCGCACCGTGGCGTACGTAAGGAATGAGTCCGATTTTCCCGCCGTAGCTGGATAATCGCCATATTCCAAAGCGCGGTCGGGCGACAACAGCGAGCCATAGGTCTTGGCAGAGGTGTCGATGAGAAAATGCGATGCCTGTACCTTAACGAGATATTTATTCTTCTTGCCGGCAGCACATGCGAGCGGCTCGCGGGACAGAAAGAGGTATGGCCCTCCCTCATTACCGATATACGTGCCCATGTTGCCCAGGCTGCCCACGCCACTATAGGTCGCCTCGATAGAAAACACGAAGGTATCGCCCATATATACGGCCTCGAAAGGCGAGACTGACGAGGGAAGGACTAGCTGGGCACGTTTGGTGTTGTTGCCATCGGTCAGATCGATTGCCGTTATGCCGTAGTAGACGCCTTCGTCGTTGCGGACACGCGGCGAGATGGTCAAAATGCCGTCGCTCGCGCGCGGGGCCGATGCAAAGCGGCCCATCGATTTCCAAATTACCTCGGCCTTGGATTCATCAAGCGAGCGACGATAGCAAAACGAATCACTACTCGTTTTATTGCCGCCTGCCGAAGGCATTTTATACCAGATGACCGATGACCCGAACGCCGTAAACAGGGGCGGATCATAGTCCTTGCCACCTCGATCGAGCTCAGCCACGTCGCCAGAGAGCGAAGCGCCCGACAGATTTTGAGCGTAGAGCTTCCACGATGAATTGGCAAAGTTCATCTCAACCCACGCAAACACGCCATCGCCGGCACGGACATCGTAAAAAGCATATCCCGTGCCCTCGATAGGATCCTCGATTAATGTGGTAAGCGAGCCATCGCCCAGGTTGAGCACACCAAGCGTATTGGCATGCAGGGCAGAAGCAGGCGCCATCATCGCGGCGGCGTAGTCGCCATCGCAGTAGTACAGCAGCGTGCCCAGCGGCAGCGTCCACGACGCCGCCGGCTCAAGATCGATATCAACAGCTTCGTACTCATCAGTGATCGAGACAATCTTCGAATCGTCCTTGATAACCTGCGGCTCGCCGGCGGCATCGTCGCTGGTGCCCGTTTTTTTCGAGCAACCGGCAAGCACCGTGGCAGCGCCCGCGGCAGCACCGCCGAGCACAAAGCCACGGCGCGATATTCCATTCTTGATGTGGTCGGCGATACCCATTAGGCGATCTCGGCGCGAGCGGCCTCGATAGCGCGCGTAAGCTGATCGGCGCAAGAGGTCTTTTTCTTACCGCAGGTATTACCGGCGAGAACCTCGATTACGCGATCGGCAGGAGCACCCTCGACTAACTTGGAGATTGCCTTGAGATTGCCGTCACAGCCGCCGGTAAACTCAACGCCCAGCACCTTGCTGCCATCGTCAGAGAGATTGAGGTGAATATTGCGAGAGCATACACCCCGCGGCTTGTAGTCAAAACTAATCATTGAGATCCCCTCTCAGAAAGAAATTTCAGACGTCTATTATCCCCGCCTGAGCCGACTTATGATCGCAAGCACCGATTCAACATCCTACGATGCATGGACTCGCGGGGGCAAGATTAGCAGTCCGCACCCTGTGCGTGGACCGTGCGCTTCTCCCGATACATATTGTGGTCGGCGACACGATATACATCGGCCAGCGTATTTCCAGCCGTCTCGACGGTCGCCACGCCAATCGATGCGCTGACCGTCAGGGCCTCATCGCTTACCGCGGCAAGACCGAGACGAAGATCCTGTTCCAGCCCGAGCGCAGACTCGTTGTCAGTATGGGGGCAAACCAGTAAAAACTCGTCGCCGCCAAGGCGCATCGGCAGATAATCCGCACCAGCCACCCGCCGCAGCACGGACGCCGTCCGTCGCAGCAGTTCATCCCCCATCTCGTGACCATAGATGTCGTTGGTCCGTTTGAGATAATTGCAGTCCAACATAATCACGCTCACGGGCAAGTCCTCGTTTACCAGGCTATCTCCGCGCGATTCAAGATAGTTGCGGTTGCGAAGCCCCGTCAGTTTGTCTTGATATGACAGCTCCTCGGCATGCTTGACCATCGATATGTTGTGCGTCGCCACGACGACCGACTCCAGCCGGCCTTGCTCATCGCGATGCTGGGGGACAACCTGTAGCGAGTACCAAGCGCCTCGACAATCTCGCACCTCGGCAGCCAAGTACGGTACGCCCTCCATACGTTCACGAAGCGAACTTATATCTACGAGTCCCACAACCGCTTCGCGGCTTTCGGGGCTCACGATATCCCGGCAGACCGTGTCCATAAAGTCATATGCCTCGCTGTGCTCGGCAAATATCTTCGCTATCGCCGGCGACATATTGATCCCCTCGATCTCGAGGGTGTCGAGATGCAAAAGGAAGGTCGAATCGTAGATGGCGCTTATGGCATTGATAATGCCGAGCTGTTTATCCTTTTCGACCAAATTGCGGTGGTCAACGATATTTCGAGCCAACAGCACCACGACCCAAAACGCAAGACACACCAAGACGCCGACGGCGACAAATGAAATCCTGTCAGACATGACCTCAGATTTGGGATATAGCGCAAACAGGCGGTAGTCCTTATATGCCGCACGCACGGCATACCATTCGTCTCCTCGATATTCGATGCGCGTCAGGCCGTCGTCTTTCCACTCAACTCCTACGCTGGTGAGGAGTCGGGCGAGCGACACGTCAGCATCGGCACTGTTGGATGAGACAATCTCCGCATCCTCCATAACAAGCACCGTGGGACCCTGGTGGAAGGTACTGTTCGAAAGCACGTCGGCTATGGCATATGAATAGTCGTCCGCCGTATCGGAAACAAGTGAGCGGTATGCCAGGGCAACGCCGTCGCCATACGGAACAGCACAGACGGCAAAAACGACGCCACGGCGCTCATCGACAGTTGAGTAGGTCACTTTGGAACCTTGATACATCGATGCGACCGGCGAACAGGCCAACTCATCTCGCCACAACATAAGCGGATCGCGACCATCGATGTCGTAGTGGGCAGCCATATGGCCATCGGAGTCCATGACCATCAGCCCCGAAAGGTTCTCGGCATGGACAAATTGCTCGATAAGATCGTCGTTAACCTCAACGCGATCAGAGGACAGGAACGTCGCAAACGATTCGACCGCGGCGAGCAAATCGTGCGTCGCCTCGGTTTTTCTCCCCTGTTCGTAGCGGTCATATTTTTCGCAAGCGTTCTCCAAAAACACCATGGTTTCTTGGGCAAACCCAAGCGTTTTTTCGAGGCAGCGATGGGTTCCAACCGTATACAACAGGCCTAACAAGACGGCGCTGACAATAACGCTGGCAGCTATGACGTTCAGAGTCTTTCGACTCAAGCGGTGCTCATCAGTTGTCATGAATTTCCTCCTTGCCCGCCCGTCGTCGCTCCTGTCTTGTAATTGCCCACAATACGGTCAATCGTGCCATCTCGATCCATGTCGAACAGCGCGGTATTGAGATCCTTTACGACCGATCCTTCATAGCTGTCATCAAACGCGACGCCCAGGTCAACCGTCATAACATTGTCGGCAAACACACGGTAAACGCCGGGATACTGAGCAACGAGTCGGTCAAGCGACTGGACATCCGCCATCCAGCAGTCAACGTACCCTTTGACTAGAGCGGCTTTGCAGAGTTCGGCAGAGCCATATGATTTGATTTGAACGTCCGACGAGACCCCCAGATCCCCCGCAAGCAATCGGCGTTCACTCACCGAACCCGCAATCACCGCAATGGTCTTACTTCCATCGAGATGTGCCAAGGACTTGATGCCACTCGTTTTCTTGGCGGCAACCGAGACCGTCACGGTTAGATACGGCTCGGTCCAGTAATACTTATCCTCGCGATAACAGGGAGAATAGTCACACCACAGGCAATCGATATCACCGTTTTGAGCAGCCGGTCGCGATCGTTCCAGTCAATATCGACAAACTGTGGCTTGAGCCCCGCACGCTTGCAGGCCTCGCGGGCGATGTCGATATCGATACCGGCGTAATCACCCGTGGTATCGACATACACATAGGGGTCGTTATCCGTAACGCCGATTTTGAGCACCGGGAGATCTCTATCGGCTTCATTCGAGGAGGAAGAACTGCTTCGAACGGTATACGTCAGGGCGCCCGCACAGACGGCAACAAAGAGTATGAGCGTAAACGAGACGATGGTGGCCCGCTTGATGCGTCTGGGCACGTGCCCCCTTTCATCGAAACAGCAGTCGGAGTTCATTTTATTACCCGGGCGCATATGCGACAGTAAAAAAAGCGCCTCGCCCAAGACGGGCAAGGCGCCAAAGGTTGAAATGCATCCGCAAGCGGTCGAATTAGGTTAACCCTACTCGAAGTTCAGCTGCTCCAGGCGATCGAAGACCGTATCGATGCGGGTGAGGAAGTCCCACGGATCAAAAATCTCGTCGAGCTTCTCCTGGCTGACGGTGCAGCGCGGATCGGCCTCGAGACGCTCCTTAAAGGTGGGGCCAGAGACACAATCCTGCACCTCGTGCCAGGTGGCCATGGCGTTCTCCTGCACAATGGCGTACGCATCCTCGCGGGTGATACCCGTATCGACGAGGGCAAGCAGGACCTTGGAGGAGAAGATGAGGCCGCGGGTCTTGTTGAGATTGGCCATCATGCGGGCCGGATACAGCTGCAGGCCGTCGATAACGCGAATGAGGCACTGGAACATATGGTCAAGCGCGATGAAGCTATCGGCCTGGGCGACACGCTCGGCGGAAGAGTGCGAAATGTCGCGCTCGTGCCACAGGGCGACGTTGTCGAAGGCGACCTGGGCGTTGGACTTCACGACGCGCGACAGACCGCAGACCTTCTCCATGGTGATGGGGTTGCGCTTGTGCGGCATGGCGGAGCTGCCCTTTTGGCCCTTGCGGAAGGGCTCCTCGGCCTCGAGTGTATCGGTCTTCTGCAGGTTGCGGACCTCGGTCGCGATGCGCTCGCAGGTGGCCGCTGTAGTGGCAAGCACGCCGGCAAGATAGGCGTGGTGATCGCGGCTGATGACCTGCGTGGACAGCGGGTCGTGAACCAGACCCAGGTGCTCACAGACGTACTCCTCGACGAACGGCTCGATGGAGCTGTAGGTGCCGACGGCACCGGAGATGGCACCGAAGGCAACGTTCTTGCGAGCATCCTCAAGACGATCAAGGTCGCGCTTGAGTTCCCATGCCCAAGAGCCAAACTTCATGCCGAAGGTCATCGGCTCAGCATGGATGCCATGGGTGCGTCCGGCGCAGAGCGTATTGCGCTCCTCGAAGGCGCGGCGCTTGCAGATCACGCCGAGCTTCTTGACGTCCTCGATAATCAGGTCACACGCCTGAGTAAGCTGATAGCACAGAGCAGTATCACCCAGGTCGGAGCTGGTCATACCGTAGTGAACCCAGCGACTAGGCTTGGGCTCGCCCTCGGGAACATCGGCGTCGATATATTCCTTCATGTTGGTCAGGAAGGCGATGACATCGTGGCGCGTGACCTCCTCGATCTCATCGACCTTCGCCTTCTCAAAGTTGGCATGGTCGCGGATCCAATGGGCTTCGTCTTTAGAAATGCCGATCTTGCCGAGCTCCGCCTGGGCCTCGCAGGCCAGAACCTCGATCTCCTGCCAAATGGCATACTTGTTCTCGAGGGAGAAAATATGTCCCATCTCCGGGCGGGTATAGCGATCGATCATAGCGGCTCCTTTTTGGTTATTGGCACGTTGGTCGTAACTCAACCATTGTACCGTGCGCGGGTGCGAGTATGGGCAGCAGGCATTAACCTAACATTTTGGAATTGGAGCGGGCAACGGGACGTCCGCGTATTTGCTTCGCAAATCCGCACCGGCTGCGGTCGATCTCCTCGGATTCACGGAGACGATGGGGAAGACTTTGTTGAATTGGCCGCCCCAAAGTCTCCCGCGCTCGATGGAGCGGGCAACGGGACGTCCGCGTATTTGCTTCGCAAATCCGCACCGGCTTCAGGCGCCTGCCGGCGCCTTCGCCTGCTCGCTACAAACGCTTCGCGTTTGTTTTACGCTCGCACCCTGGCGGGTTCGAGTCCCGGCGCTTTATTGAAAAAAGCACGGCACCGGAACGGTGTCGTGCTTTTACTTTTTCTGGAGCGGGCAACGGGACTCGAACCCGCGAGTGTCAGCTTGGGAAGCTGATGCCTTACCACTTGGCGATGCCCGCTTGTGTGTTGGCTAGTATAACGCGGTTGTCTTGTTCGATACAAGGGTGGCGATGCTTGTTTTAGCCGTGGAGATTCGTTTGAAAATCGCATCAATTGTGGAGACGAGGACCTTTGGCCTCCTGTTCTCCTTATCTTCTACCTGCGCTTTTGCCTGATTGTTGTATTTGAGCTCAATTTGTCAGGAATTGGGCAAGCTTTTGGTCAGGCTCCGGTACTTACCCGCATGAACCTCGGGGGTAGCCTCATCCTACGCGTCGCAACCTCCCCATGCGGCGCACGAGGGATAAGGAGCAGCCATGTCCAACGCACCCACGCACTCTGTCCACAGCGCAATCGCAACAGGTCCGCTGCTCCTGCTCCTCTTCCTGCTTTTCGGCTGTCTGGCACCGGGAGCCGCATTTGCCGTCGATGGCTACGACCAGCTCGGCTTCCGCACTATTAGCGATGATTGTGGGCCCTTCTTCATCGGCAAGTATGAAGCTCAAGACGCCTCGATTGCCTACTGCATGAACCAGGAGCGCCCCGGCCCCACCAAGCCGGGCGGCCCATGGCTCAACTTTGATCAAGGCTGGGTGTGGCTCGACGACGAGTTCGCGGCAATCGTTTGTCACGGATATCCTACCGCCACGTCGTTTGGCGGTTACCATCTTTCACCCGATCGCGCCCGCGCTGCCACCCAGCTTGCCGTATGGATGCTCAACGGCACTACCCATGTCGACGGCACCTACTCCTACACGACCGCTCAGGGCAAAACCAAGAGCGGACACTTTACCGCCGACAATGAAGTCGTGGCGGCTGCGCGGTGGCTCCACGACAGCGCAAAATCAGGAAGCATCGAAGCCGCTCCGCACCGCGCGCGGCGCTATATAGGAACCGTATCGGGCGGCAGCAAACGTCAAGACATGCTCTATGTACTGCCGGCGGTCTCTGTTTCCTTCCAAAAGCAGTCTGCAAACGCTGCCATTACCAGCGGAAACAATACTTATCAGTTTGACGGGGCAACATTCGATGTTTTTGAGAGCGCCAGCGGCGCGCGTGTCGGCACCGTCCAGATGGACAGCAACGGTCGAGCGCAGGCAACACTCCTACCCAACACGGCATACTACCTAGTTGAAACGAAGGCGCCGGCCGGCTATGTCCCCCGCCCCGATCGCGTTGCCTTTACCACGGGGAATGATGGCGGGCAGGTCGCCATCGATGAACAACCCGGCGCCATCACCCTGCATGTCGTAAAACTCGACGCCGCAACGAATGCAGGCCCCCAAGTTGGGGCTTCGCTCGCAGGAGCAGAATTCGTGTGCGTATCGCAATCAACCCCTGGATGGACACAAACTCTCAGGACCGATGAAAGCGGTCGAGCTACCCTCACCGATGTCCCCCTGGGAACCTTTACCATCTATGAATCGAAGGCGCCCGAGGGCTATTTGCCCTCCGGTGACAGTTGGTCTTACACCGTTGGAGCCGACCAACTCGGCGATTCAGGCGTGGTCGAGATCGAATCTCGCGTTTCCGATATCCCCATTGCGTTTGACCTTGAGATTTCAAAATTCAAGGACTACGGCAATAGCGATCAATCCGGTCTGGAGCAGCCGGCAGGAGATGTTGTCTTTGAGGTTGTCAGTAACAGCTCTCAGCAGGTTGTTGGCACACTGACTACAAACATCTATGGCTTTGCCTCCACCAAAGACCAGCCCGAAGCATGGTTCGGCACAGGCAAGCGACCAGCCGGTGTCCACGGAGCCGTCCCATACGACCGCGCCGGCTACACGGTTCGTGAGGTTCCGGAAACCGTCCCCGAGGGTTTTAAACGTGCGGGGGAATGGACCGTCGAGGCCAATCAGATTTCCGACGGCGCCGAGCTTCAATATATCGTGGACAACCACGCTCTGTCGACGCATCTCCAGATTGTAAAACGCGATGCCCAAACAGGCGCTTCTGTTCTCCTAGCCGGATTCACCTTCCAACTCCTCGACAGCAATCACAAACCTGTCTCACAAACATGCTGGTATCCAGCACACAACGTAATGGACACCTTTACGACTGACGCGACCGGCACCGTCACACTGCCCGAATCGCTCGTGCCGGGCACCTATTATGTACGCGAAACCTCGGCCAAAGAGCCCTATCTTGTCGGCGGAGAGATCGAGGTAAACATACCCGCCGATACAAACCTAACGCCCGTTGCAATCGTCTCGTATTATGACCACGCCGCGACCGGAAACATCAGGATCGTTAAAACCGATGCCGTAGACGGCAGCAGCCTCGCGGACGCCATCTTTGAGATCCGTGCCTCAGGTGATATCGTGCGCCCCGACGGTAGCATTGCCGCGCTTGACGGTGAGACTGTCGCTACCGTCACGACGGATGAAACTGGAGAAGCACGCGCAGACGACCTCCCGCTGGGATCTGGCACCGCACGCTACGAGGTTGTCGAGACTCAAGCGCCGGCAGGCTTCTTACTCGATCGGACATCCCATATTGTCGACCTTACTTATGCCGACCAGAAAACACCCGTTGTAGAAGCACGGCTTAACGTATCCGACGATTACACCAAGGTTGATATCTCCAAGGTCGATGCAAGCGGAGAGCAGGAAATGAAAGGCGCACAACTCACCTTATATGGTCCCGATAAAACCGAAATAGACTCCTGGACCTCATCCGACAAGCCGCACCGCATCGAACATCTTGCACCCGGCACCTACTCGTTGCGCGAAACGATGTCTCCGCGGACCTATGACCTTGCCGAGGAGATAACGTTTGAAATAAAGGATACGGGAGAAGTCCAATCCGTCGCGATGAAGGATGCGCCCATCGAGATCAAAGGACAGGTCGACAAGCGTCAGGAACTTGTCCAACCTATCGGGAAGGGTCTGTTGGCTAACGGCGATGGAAAAAACCGCGCCGCGATGCAAACCAATACGGATGGGCTTTTCTCCTATACCATCGATGCTCGAAACGATTCCGCTACTTGGGTTGATGAGTTTACGATTACCGATGATCTTGAGTGCGCCAAAGACGGCACGGCGAGATTCGTCTCAATCGAAACCCCCGTCGCCATCGGCGACCTCAACGGTCTGTGCAACGTGTGGTATCGCACGACGCCGTTGGACTTGACAGACATCGATGAGCCGGCAAACGCGACGCTTGACGATGGGCACGAAAATCCTTGGCTTGAGTCCGACGAAGTAAAAGAGAGTCTGGGTGAGGATTGCCGCCTCGTCGATTACGACGGCTGGCACCTCTGGAAGGCGGATGTCTCGACCACGGAATCCACCACGCTCGAGGCGAAAGAACTCGACCTTGCATCCAATACCGTCGTGACGGGCATTCGCATTGAATACGGTGCAGCAGCCGCCGACTTTACGACTCGAAGCGATGCGGATTCTTGGACCCGCGATGATCTCAAAGATGAGCACGACGACCTTGACGATGCCAAAGCAATCCTTGGCACAGACGCTCGGGGCGCAATCGTGCACATGCAGGCGACGTCGGCTTATACGCCCCAAACCGCACTCACCAACAGCGCACGCGTCGATCTTTGCCGCAACGGCGGCGGCGATAAACTTGAGTCACATGACGAGGACCGTGTCATTCAACGCTGTACCCTACTGCAGGACCTACCGGCAACAGGATCAGTTCCCATCGCCGCTTGCATCACCGCGCTCCTGACCTCGGGTGCCGCAGCCCTATGGTTCGCTCGCCTTAGGTCGACCCCAAAGAAGCGCTAGCGCGATGAAAAAGCGGGGGGGGGG
>NZ_QRHU01000003.1:77179-127486 GCF_003470945.1 Collinsella sp. AM23-17
TAAATCGCCGTATCTACTCTGCAGACGAAGATCCACCATCAACGATTGCCTGCTCGGACTCAGGAATCCCATCGGCACCCGTACTCTGTTCTTGCTCCACCTCTTCGCTGATTGCGGAGGCGGGGGTCGAGCCCTTTGCACCCACGATGTAGGCAGCCCCAAATCCTAACGCAATGGCAATCAAGGTCAAAATCACGTAGACAGGCCAATGGCGCTTAATATACGAAAACACGTTGACTCCTTAGAGCTCCGTCTACGAACGGCGGATAACCTCGGTCACGACCTCGGATACCGTGGCAATGTTCGTCGGGTTGACATTGTGGGGCAGGTCGTCCTCGGTACGAGCGCAAGCCAGACGCGTGCCGTCCACGCCGGCGATGGTGAGGGCTCGGCGGCTCGCCTCGAGCGCGGCATAGGCATCGGTCTTGGCATAGGGCATCTCGAGCGCGCCACAATCGACATGGAACGACTTGCACACCTTGCTGACCAGGTTCATGATGCGGCGATCGCCCTTGAGCAGCTGCTGTTCGCCCTCGACCGTCACCACCGAAAGCCTACCGGCGCCGACGGATTCAAGATTGATGAAGAATACGCCGCGGAGTTTATCGCGATGCGAAGCCAAGAAGGCCTTCATGCCGGCGCCATCACAATCCGAGGCGCCCGTTGCCACAAACCAGATATCGTGACCGAGCAGCTCATCATCGCCCATAGAGGCGACAGCCGAGAGCATATCTTCGGAAGAAGCGCCATCGGAAGACGTAGCGCCGCCCTTCCAGCCATCGTTATCGTCCTCGAAGTTATCCCACGAACCGATACCGCGACCGGACTTCTTGGCATCGTAATCGTCTTCGACGCCCAGCCAATCACTCATGCTGTCCTGCTCGTTTTTCCTTTTACGACCGAACAGGCCACCCAGGCCGCGTTTGCGAGACTTGGGTGCCGCCGGGGCGGGAGCCGAAATGGTCTCGATCGGCTGCGCGCCCGACGCAACGGGCATAGAAGGCGCAACGGGTGCCGATGTGGGTTCGGGACCCTGGGCAGTAGCAAAGGGGTCGTTGACCTGGGCAGAGGGATCGGGAAGGTCGAACAGCGACGTGCGAGACGCAACGTTTGCCTGCTTCATAGACGGCAGCGACGGATCGGGGACCGAAGCCAGCGGAGACGAGGAAGGTGCAGGCGACGGTGCCGACGCCGGATCGGGAACATTCATCTGCGGACGCGGCGATGCCTGGGAGGAAATCTGGGCCATAAGGGAATCGACCGTTTCGTCCTGGGTGGGAGCGACATTGGCAACCGTGGCACCGGAACCACTCGGGGTCGGCATGGTGAAAATCTGCGTGGAGTAAGGCCTCGACTCATCCGTCTCGGGAGTCTCGGAAACCGCAGGCACTTCCTCCTGCTCGACCTCGGTCGAATCACCTTGATCGGCTGCCGCGTATTGCTCTTCGTCAGAGTTGGCCTCGACGGACTCGTCCTCGGCGGCATCTTGGATTTCGGCAGCATCAATGGGCTCGTCATCGTCTGCCGCGTCGCCCTGCTCATCGGAAACAGGAAGGGGCTCGGCAATTGCGGTGCCTTGCTTTTCAAACGTTATCGTGGAATCGAACTGCGCGGCATCAAACGACATGGTGCTATCGACGTGCTGCTGAGCCTCGAAAGACGTTGTTGCCTCAACAACATCCGCTGACGTCGGTTGCTGGGACTCAAAGGACGTCGTAGCTTCGGCAGCGTCGACAGGCACGGACTGCATAGCCTCGTTCTGCTCGAACTCTTGCGCCGCGCGCTCACGTGCCGCCTCGGCTGCCTGCTGCTGAGCGATAGCCTCCTGCTCGGCAGCCTCGCGTGCGGCAGCGCGCTTCTCCTCGAAATCGTCGACAAATTTCCTGCCCTTTGCAAGCGCACCCTTAAAGAAGCTGGAAGCGCTGGCGCCAATCGAAGAGAACGCGGATGCAATATCGGCATGGGGCGTTGCCGCGGGAATCTCGGCAGAGAAATCAGTATCGCTCTCGTAAGACACGCGCCTCGGCTGTTCAACGTAATCGTCGTCAGACTCGTCCGCAACGTCTTGCGCCGGCGCGGCGGGAGCCAAAATGTCCAGTCCTGCCGCGGGATCGATCGCGGACACCGCCTCGGGCTCGGCAACGGCAGCGGTAACCGCGGCAGACTCATCATCCGCAGTGACAACGGGCGCAGGCTCGGGCTCAAACGTCGGCTCCTCGCCCTCCTCGTAATCGAGCGTGCAGGACTCGGGAAGCATTCCGAGTGCACGGATGGCATCCGAACCAAAGCGAATGTTGCCGGCGGCGTTGCGATAGAGCTTGGGCTCGGGCTCGGCCGCGGCAGGCTCCTCCGCCGGCTCAGCAGCGGGAACCTCGTCATTGAACTCTTCGGCCTGGACAGCCTGATTCTGATCCTCGGGCACGATGGCGCCAATCAGCGTCTCGTCGGCAGACGCACCCTCAAAGCCCTCAATCTGCTCGTCAAAAGCCTCGCCCTGTTCGGGCTCGGTTTGAGCGTCGGGAGCAATCGGCTGACCGAACTCGTCCTCGGCGTAGGTAGGCTCTTCGTACTCGATGGTGTTGCCGTAGTCGTTTTGCTGCTGGGCCGCGGCATACTCCGCCGCCGCGCGCGCCATTTCCTCGGCACGACGTTTCTGCTCCCCAAAATAGGTATCGAACGGAACATCGTCGGGAAACTCGTTCTCGCCCTGGAAGGGAGCAACGTTGTCCATAACGCCGAGCATAGCGGCGACAGAAGACTTGTTGCACACCGCGCCGGACGTATAGGGAAGAACGTGGCGGTTAGAGATGATGCTTGCCGCGTTGGCAAGTGCAACGAGGGAAGCGAGGATCGCGACAATCCACAGCAGAACCTTGAGCGCGCCGGGGAGCGGCAGGATACGCAGGATGGCAACGGCAGCAGGGGCAATCGTGGCAACGGGCAACAGCTTGGCGATGAGCGCACGATACGAAGCATAGGGCTCGCGGGCGAGCAGCTCAGCACGGGGAGAGTCGTAGTGTGCGACAACGACCACCGGGCGGTTGCGCGGAGACGCGAGCGGGCCCGAGGCCTTGTGGTAGGCGATGACATTTTGGCTCACGCCCGTCTTGCCCAGGCGCGAAACCACGGGGTGGCCCGTGCGCTCGAGCACGTAAAGAACGGCGCCGACAATGGCCAGCAAGGTGCCGACCAAGCCGATACCGCCGCCGATGCCCATCAGCAGGGCGCCGGCAAACGCAAGAATACCGGTAACGGCAAATGCCAATCTACTGGGCGCCGGGGCATTGAACTCCTGAACCTCGGGGTCAAAGCCGTGGTTGCGGAAGATCTGAGCGATATCCTCGGCAGCCAAGCGCTCTTCTTCGCTGCATGCCGGCGTAATGCCGGTGTTCTGCAGCAGGTGGTTAATATAGTTCTGGGTGTTCGCCATGTGCGCTCCACATCCATAATCCGACAAATAGGCCCAATGCATGCACATTAGAACCGTATATAGTCGAAAGTATACCCCGAGCGAGCGCAAACGACCGAATTCGGGCCATCTTAACGCCTCGAGCGGACAAGGATATAGCCTAATCTCCATATCGGACTAAAATCATGGCAGCAAACCACCTTCTCATGCGAGGACTCTATGACGGCAAGCGACGCGACCGCGACAATTAAAAAGGGGAATTCGGAGCCCGGTTTCGATAAAACGGCTCAGCGCATCCTCAATCTTTTCTTTGTGCTCAACAGCTCCCCCGAACCGCTGACGACCGAGCAGATCGTCTTGGATTCTGACCTGGGATATGGCTCGGGCAATATCGACTCGGATAAGCGCAAGTTTCGGCGCGATCGTGACAAACTGCTCGAGCGTGGCATCTTAATCAAGGAGGTTCGCCCCGCCGGTGCGCAGGAGACCGAGGAAAGCTCGTGGACAATCGACCGCGAGCACACGTTTGCTGCAGGCGGCCTCATCACCGCAGACGACGCCGATATCCTACTCAACGCCATCGACCAGACGCTAGCGGCCGGCTCTTCCACCTTTGCCGCGCCGCTTGCCGATATTCGCTCCAAAATTGCCTACCTCACCGGCAGGACGACGGTGGACGAAGTACCGATCCGCCGCTCTCCCACCGTCGATGCGGTATGGAGCGCCTTTGCCGAGCGATGCGCGCTGCGATTTTTATATCAGAACGGACGCGGCGAGCAGAAAGAACGTACCGTCTGTGTCTACGGCATGTTCGAACGCGAGGGCGTGGCGTACTTCTGCGGCCTCGACAATGTCACCGACGACATCAGGACATTCCGCTGCGACCGTATCGTTCGCGCATGGCGTCCTTCGAAGGCCTACGCCATCCCTGCGGACTTCAACCTCAGCGACTACCTGTTCTTTGAATTCGATTTTGCCGACCGCCCGCCCGTTGCGGCTACGTTCTCGTTCGCCCCGCAGACGCAGATCGATATGATCAACGGCCTCACGCGCGGGCGAGGTGAGCTCGCACACACCGATTCGGGATGGACTTGGACCGTTGACGTGCGCGATCTTGAAGCCGCCGCCTCATTTTGCATGGCCCACGCCACGGACGGCATGAGGCCCATGGCCCCCAAATCGCTTAAGCAGGCGTGGAACCACCTCATTGAAAGGACGGTGCACGAGCATGCCCGTGCGTAAACTCACCAGCGAGCAGAGGCTCTCGCGCGCCATCGACATCATGGAGGCCCTCTACGCCGCCGGCGAGAGCGGCATGACACGAACTGAGATTTGCAGTCGCTTTGACATCACGGGAGTGTCGCTCGACGAGATTCTCGAGATCGTCTCGACGCTCGCGGACCGAGAATCGGGTGCGCGCATCATCTGCGAATGCCACGGCGAGCGTGTGGTCCTCACCGGTGACGCCGGACGTGTGCTACCGCTGCGCTTGAGTACCGCCGAGGGCGCTGTGCTCAACCACGAACTTGAATCGTTGGGGATCGAGCCGCAGACGGCAGCTCGGATTCGACACGCTCTTCTACCCGAAGAGCTCGGCTATAACCAGTGCGTCTTTGACACCGTCAACCACGGGTCGCACTGGCAGCAGCTGAGCTGCGCCATTCAGGACGGCGTTCGCTGCCTCATCTCGTATCGCTCGATGGACGATGCACGGTCACGCGAGCGTCTGGTCGACCCCTTGCGCATTACGGCAAACGGCGACCAAACATACCTGATTGCCTGGGACATCGCAGTCGATGAGCAGCGCACCTATCGCATGGATAAAATCGAGGGACTCACCTTGACGGAAGACTCCGTCGTGCCTCACGCACCGGACGTCGCATCCCTCCACGATTCCCTTGCCCGGACGCAGCGTAGCGCAAAGCTCTTGATGCCATTCGATATGGCGGAGCATCTGGACTGGGCCGGCATCACCCTCATCGAGCGCAGCGGGGCAGACATGGCAACGGTAACCGTGCATTACGGCTCCGAGCGTTGGCTACTGAGCCAGATAATCGCAGCGGGCGGAGCCATCCGCATCTTGGATGACCCCACCCTGTCAAAGCGTCTGTGCGATATGGCAAAAACTCTCGTCTGTCCGCTTTAGCGCCGCCGCTCGTGGCGTGCGCGCCACAGTTGCAGATAGTGACCGATCTGTGCCGATTCGATGCGCTGGTAGGAGCTCGTGGGCAGCGACGTTAAGAACTTCTTTCCGTAGCCCTTCGTCACCAGGCGAGGATCCGCCAAGATCAGCACACCGCTATCGGTCGACGAGCGAATCAAACGCCCCGCGGCCTGCTTAACCTCGAGCACCGCCTCGGGCAGCGAATAGCGCGCCCATGCGCGGTCTTCGCGCAGGTTGCGCTCGCACGAGAGCGGGTCCGTGGGGCTCGAGAACGGCAACTTGGGAATGATGACGCAGCGCAGCGTCTCGCCGCTGGCATCAAACCCCTCCCAGAAGGCCTTGAGCGCAAAAAGCGACGAGGTCGGTTCGTTGATAAACCGGTCGCGCAGGCGACGAGGAGATGAGTTGCGCTGCTGGCAGTTGAGCTCCAGACCCGCACGGGCCATCTTGGGCTCAACGCGGGCGTATAGGTCCTCCATGTCGCGCCGATTGGTGAACAACGTGAGCACCGATCCGCCCATGGCAAGATGGGCGTCGACCAGTACGCGCTCGAGCGCCGTAAGATAGCTCTCACGATCGCGCGGATCGGGGATATCGCCCGCAACGACTACAGCCATGTTCGAATCGAAGTCGTAGCTCGAATCCAAGTGCAGCGATGACGACGTTGAAGCACCGATGCGATCAAGGCCGACCGCATGGTTAAAGTGCTCAAAGCTTTTGGACACCGTCATGGTCGCCGAGGCAAAGATAGCCGTGTGAACCTCGGGTAGCCACTCGGTTGCCAAAGCCTCGCCAATGTCGATGCGCTCTGCGGTCATCGACTCTCCGCCGGCACGAAGTCTGCGATTGACCTGCAGCGAATACACGTAGTGTTCATCGGTGCCATCAATGATGAGTTTGAGGTTCTCGGCCAGCTCGTGCAGGCGGCGCGAGATATCACCCAGGTCGACAACAACCTCGGGCTTGTCGGCGGCGACGGCTTGTACCAGCGCGTCGACGCTCTTGTCAGCTTGTTCCAATGTGCCGATGGCAGCGTAGGCCGACTGTAAGAAATCATGCCAGTCGTCAGATTCGCGCAGCTCGGGGCCAATCCATAGATTGGCATTGTCATAACCCCCACGCGCACGGCGGCCGAGCTCGCGAACGCCATCGAACACGTCGGCGATTGCCATGCTCGCGCGCGCAACCGTCGACGTCGCCTTGGCAGTAAGGCCCAGATAGAGCGTAGAGCCCTCGGAGGTTGCCAAATCACGGGAAACCTGGCTTAGCGCGCCGGTGCTCGAGCCACCCAGACGCTCAAACAGAACGCGTGATTCGTCCGCCGACACCACGCGCGCCCACTGACGGCGCGCCTCGCGCTCGATGGAATGGGCCTCGTCGATTACCCAATGACGAATCGGAGGCAAAATCCTGCCCTCGGCCGCGACGTTGCGGAACAGCAGGGAATGGTTGGTGACCACCACATCGGCGTGCGCCGCACGACGGCGAGCGCCGTGGACCAAACATTTATCAGGGAAAAACGGGCAGAGGCGACGAGCGCACTCGCGCGAGGCCGTCGTAAAGTCGGGACGGTTGACGCTGCGCCACCGAATGCCGAGCGAGTCGAGGTCGCCATCGGCTGATTGGCAGACGTACGCCATAATGACCGCGACCGCCGTGAGCGTGTCCGCCGGATCGCGCTTGGTGGTAATCTCGACCTGGCCGCGGCTCATGCGCTCAAGCTTGCGCAGGCACGGATAGTGGTCATACCCCTTGAGAGCGCAAAATGACAGACCGCCGTCCAGCTGCTCGGCAAGTTTTGGCAGCTCATGGTACATGAGCTGGTCGGCAAGATTATTCGATTTGGTCGCAATACCAACCGTGATGTTGTTACGGCGTGCTGCCTCGGCAAAAGGTACCAGATAGGCCATCGATTTGCCGACGCCTGTGCCTGCCTCAATTACTCGATGAGTGCCCGTGACCAGCGCATCGCGGACCTCGAGCGCCATCGCGATCTGCTCATCACGCGGCTCGTAGGTGGGATACATGCGATTGACTAGGCCACCTGGCGCATAGTCTGCCTCAATCTCCTCACGACTCGGCATCTTGAGAACCGGCAGTTCATCGGCGTCCACCCGATCGTCGGCGCGATCGGCCTTGAGAACGTCGGCACGAGCGGCGCTGAGAGAGAAGATAGAACCAGGGTTCTGCCCTGCCAAGAATGAGAAGATAGGACGATAGGACCAAGGCACGTCCGGATGCATGTCGGCTAGGCGCGCCATGAGGCCCTGGGGCAAGTCGGTGAGCGCCACGAGCAACACGCGCCATACGCCACACAGAGCGTCGACGTCGGCATTGGCACGGTGTGATACCGAGTCGCAGCCAAACAGATCGGCCATAAAAGACAGCTTGTGCGAGGCCAGGCGCGGAAGCGCGATGCGCGACAGCGCCAGCGAATCGATCCAAATATCGCTCACGTTGACGCCGCCTTTGACCGACTCGATAAACGAGCGGTCGAACGTGGCGTTGTGTGCGATCACCGGGCAGCCACCGACAAAATCGGCGAGAGCGGCGACGGCCTCAACCGCCGACGGGGCATCTGCAACATCGGCATTTGTAATGCTCGTGAGCTCGGTAATCTCGGCGGGAATCAGCTGCCTGGGATGCACGAAGGTATCGAAGCGGTCGATGACCTCGCGGCCCGAAAGACGGGCCGCCGAGATCTCGATCAGCTCGTTGTCCTGCACCGAAAGACCCGTGGTCTCGGTATCGAGGATAATCACATCTTCCTCGATAAGGCCGAAGGACTGCGTTTTGGCGCGGTCGGCAAGCGTGGCATAGGAGTCGATGACAAACTGCGGCGTTCCTGACGAAACCGCGTCCTCGATTAGCATGCAATGCCCGCTCGACGAAGGCCCATACGGATCAGGCTGTCACAGACCTGCGGGAACGTCATGTCGTCGGTGTGGCGGATCTCATCCGGATACAGCGACGTATCGGTCATGCCGGGAATGGTATTGGTCTCGAGGATAACGGGGCCGTCCTCGCTCACAATAAAGTCGCTGCGCGAGATACCCAGGCAACCGAGGGCCTTGTGAGCGGCACAGGCAAGTTCCTGAGCGCGAGCGTAGTTCTCGGGTGAAATCTGCGCCGGAATGCGATGGATATCCGTAGGGTCGACATACTTCACGTCCAGATCGTAGAACTCGCAGTCCTCGGGCTTACGAATCTCGACAATCGGCAGGGCGCGCACGTCATCTTCGCCGTATACGCCGACGGTGATCTCGGTACCCTCGATGCACTTCTCGACCAGCACTTTGTCGCCGTACTCAAACGCCTTGGCGATTGCCGCGGGCAGCTCGGAGGGCTCATGGACCAGGGAAATGCCATAGCTGGAACCGTTGACGGCCGGCTTCACAAAGCAGCGCTCGCCACAAACCTCGACGATATGATCGATATCGACTTCATCGCCCACCTCGAGCGCGAGGCCGGGGGCAATGGGAATGCCTGCCTTGGCGTACAGGAGCTTAGAGACCTCCTTGTCGGCACCGCAGGCGCTGGCAAGCACGCCCGAGGCTGTGTAGGGGATACCCAGGGTCTCCATGGCACCCTGCATGGCACCATCCTCACCGCCGGCGCCGTGCATGGCGATAAATGCCACGTCGAAACCACCGGTCGCCATGGTTACCATAAAATCATCGGCAGCCGTGTCGAGCAGCTTCACCGAAGTGTAGCCGGCCTCCTTCAGGGCCGCCACGACGTTCTTTCCCGAATTGAGCGAGATCTCGCGCTCAGCGGAATGACCGCCCGCCAAGACCGCTACGTGCATGTTCTCTAGGCTTTTACCCGGCATGGGCAGACTCCTCCTCTATAATTTCTGCAGCTGATACCATATTGTAGCGATACCCTCTACGTTTCCCCAAAATCGAAAGGCTTCCATGAATCCCAGGACTAAATCTCAGGACATTCGCGACTTGAGCCAAAACGATATTCGCGAGCTCGTGGCCGAACTTGGCCAGCCCGCCTTCCGCGCGAAGCAGCTCATCGAATGGGTCTTTGAGAAGAACGTTTGTTCGTTTGACGATATGACCAACCTCCCCAAGGCTTTCCGTGAGCAGCTTAAAGAGGCTTTTGCCTTTGATACGCCGACTGAACTCACCAAGCAGGTTTCCAAAGATGGCTCGCGCAAGTATCTGCTCGAGTACCACGATGGCATTTCCGTCGAGACTGTCGGCATGCCCCGTCGTAACAAGCTTTCCGTCTGCGTTTCCACCCAGGCAGGCTGCGGCATGGGCTGTGCCTTTTGCGCTACCGGTCTCAACGGCCTCAAGCGCTCTCTGACCGCTCAAGAGATCGTCGACCAGGTGCTTCATGTATCCAACGACTTTGGCGAGCGTGCCACAAGCGTTGTCTTCATGGGCCAGGGCGAGCCGTTTGCCAACTACGACGAGGTTCTCAAGGCGCTGCGTATCCTCAACGACCCCGATGGCATCGGTATCGGCGCTCGTCACCTCACCGTCTCTACCAGCGGCGTTATTCCCGGTATTCGCAAATTTGCCGATATCCCCGAGCAGTTCACGCTTGCCGTTTCCCTGCATTCCGCCATCCAGTCGACGCGCAATAAGCTCATGCCCGGTGTTAAGAAGTACACGCTGCTTCGCCTTCACGAGGCACTTCAGCTCTACACCGAGAAGACTGGCCGCCGCCCGACCTATGAGTATGCCATGATCGAAGGCGTCAACGATACGAATCCCGAGATGCAGGCGCTCTGCGACTTTTGCGAGGGAACGCTGTGCCACGTTAATCTAATTCAGCTTAACGACATCGAGGGCAGCCCGCTCAAGCCGTCGCCGATTCATAAGGTTGAGGATCTTCAGCGTCGTCTTGAGTCCCGTGGCATCGAGACCACGATTCGTAACTCCCGTGGTAACGATATTGACGCCGCTTGCGGACAGCTGAAGCAGCGCTTTAAAGTTCAGAAAAACGCATAGGGGAGTCGCACCCCAAAACGTTTCATGTGAAACATCGAACGACCCCGGTTGCAGGATATGCAACCGGGGTCGTTTCATTTATTGACCTTAATTTTGAATCAGCTGCTACTGGTCCCATTTTTACGGCCAAAATAAGGGGTCCTTGTCTCGTGAATCAGACAAGGACCCATCAAAATATGCTAAGTAATTGTTAGGTACCTAATAGCCTACATTTTCCCATTGGTTACTAACCCAACCTTGATTAATCTTAGGATTTTTCGTTACCTGAGCAGTTCGCATGGCAACATCTTCTGTCATAACATCCATTTTCTTCTTGGATGTATCAACGATATCTTGCGCGCCACGAAGCAAACGGCCTCGAAGTTCATCGTCTGTCGCGATCTTATAACCAGCAAAGGCACCAGCCGCGACAGTCGTCACCAATGCAATCGCAGTTAAAATCTTATTCCTCATCTTGGCCTCCTTGATCAAACTGAATCATTTCACCAAGAATACGAGAGAGCTCTTTCTCGTCTTTAAACTCAATCTCAATCTTATTCTTTCCACGCGAGCTCTTCACGCGCACGTTGGTATTAAATACCTGACGAAGTACACGCGCAGCCTTTTTAAAAGACTGAGGCGTTGCAGGCCTCGGCGTCTTAGGCGTCTCTCCGGCAGAAAACAATGGAGCAAGATTTTCTGTCGCTCTTACGGAAAGGCCCTCCGCAACAACCTTCTCTGCAAGTCGAATTCGAGCATCCTCATAGGGAACTGCAAGAATCGCACGTGCGTGACCAGCAGTAAGTTTACCCTCAAAAATCATCTGCTGAACTACTTCGGGGAGATCGAGAAGGCGCAGCGAGTTTGTAATTGCAGAGCGTGACTTGCTTACGGCCTTCGACAACGCCTCCTGGGTCATACCGCTAGCATCGATGAGCTGGCGATAGCCCTTAGCCTCTTCGACGGGATTCAGATCAGAACGCTGAAGATTTTCGATAAGAGCAAGAGCCAGCATCTCTTCATCATTAACATCTTTAATGATGACAGGCAGTTCCTCAAGACCAGCAAGCTTTGACGCCTGGTAACGACGCTCACCAGCGATGATCTCATAGCCGTTTCCATGCTTGCGAACCAAGAGCGGCTGCAAAACGCCATGTTCTTGGATTGACTCGCTCAACTCGCGAAGTTCAGTTTCATTAAAGTGAATTCGCGGTTGATTAGGGTTGGGAACGATATCCTCAATAGGTAGTTTTGTTTCAGATGCGGCATTTGAAGCAGATGCAGCAGAACCACCGGTCTCATACTCAGCCTCTGAGACCAAAGCATTGAGTCCGCGTCCCAATCCACCACGTTTCTTTACACTAGGCACGCTTGATCACCTCTTTTGCAAGGTTCATATACGCTTTTGCACCCTTATTTTGAGGTGCATAGGTAATTACCGGTTCTCCAAAAGACGGAGCTTCAGAGATTTTAACCGTACGGGGAATCAGCGTCTTAAACGCCTTATCGCCAAAGTACGATTGAACTTCCTCAACAACCTGATTCGACAAAGAAGTACGTGAGTCATACATGGTCATAAGCACGCCATAGGTGTCCAAGCCCTTGTTCAGACGTGATTTGACCATCTTCATTGACTCAAGCAGCTTCGTAACGCCCTCGAGTGCGTAATACTCACACTGGATTGGAATCAAAACGCTATCTGCTGCGGTCAAGGCATTGATAGTAAGCAGGCCGAGCGAAGGAGGACAGTCAATGAAAATAAAATCGAACTCGTCCCGAATCGGCTCAAGCAAATCTTTGAGGCGGGTTTCACGAGCAATTGCGCTTACGAGCTCAATTTCGGCACCTGCAAGCTGAATCGTAGCTGGAATTACGAATACCTTTTTGCAATTTGTATCAAGAACAAGCGATTCTGCCGGCACATCATTCAACAATGCATCATAGATGCAGTGATCAAGGTCTTCTTTTTCAATTCCAAATCCACTGGTGCTGTTTCCCTGCGGATCAAAATCGACAATCAGTGTCTTACGACCCTGCTCACCCAGTGCTGCTGCAAGGTTTACAGCCGTCGTTGACTTACCGACGCCGCCTTTTTGATTGATGATTGCAATGATACGCGTGTCTTTTGCGCTCTTAGAACGCTTAACGTCGCGAAATCCCACGGTCCCTCCTGGTGTGTATTAAAGCTGTCAAACGGAGGATGTTTCACGTGAAACATTCCGATTCGATATCAACCGCCATGTTTCACGTGAAACACTGCAAGTTGTTAGTATCCATTATGTTTCACGTGAAACATCTAGGCAAGCGGATTCTTCTTAGCCATGCCATTTGCACGAGGCAATGAAACGGATGCTGGATGACTCTTCTTAAGAACAATGAACTCCCTGTGGCCCAAGCCCTCAGGCAAATCGATTGCGTCATTCAGAAGCAAAGTGAAGCCGCAAATCTTAGCTGCTGACATACCGGAAGCAAGCTCCTCATCGGAAGGATTGCCCTTGGTGATAACAAATAGACCTCCATCCTTGAGGAACGGAGCCGCATACTCAACAAGAATCGGTAGAGGGGCAAGTGCGCGGGCGGTTACGACAGAAAACTGCTTCTTATGGCTTCGAGCATATTCTTCAAGGCGATCATGAATCGCATGAGCATGTTTCAACCCAAGAGTATGAACAAAAGAATTGACGGCATCAACCTTCTTACCAACAGAGTCAATATAAGTAGTTTTACGATGCGTGGCTATGGTTAACGGAATACCAGGGAAGCCCGCACCTGTCCCCATATCGAGCAGAGCTCCCTCAGGAGCCTTATTGATATAGGGGAGCAAAACAAGTGAGTCGAGGATATGAAGTACCGCAGCATCTTCTACGTTAAGAATACGGGTGAGATTAGTTGTCTTATTTGTTTCCAGAACCAAATCCAAATGCTGAATACATTTCCTCAGCTCAACATCAGATACGCTCAAGGAATACTCTTTGCAATAGGAAGATAGACGAGTCAACATCTCGTCAGCTTGCTGATCAGTAAGTACTAACAACGAAAGCTCCTTTCTGACAAAAATCAGTGTATCGAGAACTTTTGACAAAAAAAGGGGACGTGGAAACCACGTCCCCTTAGCATAAGCTCGAGCGGATTATCGAGCAACAATCACCACATGGCGATCAGGGTCAGAACCCTCAGAATGAGTATCGACGGCATCATTGCCACGAAGTGCAATGTGAACCAGTCGACGCTCATAGGCATTCATGGGCGGAAGCGAAACACTCTTATGAGTGCGGATGGCACGCTCGGCTGCAGACTGTGCCATGGAGGCAACCTTGTCCTGACGGCGGCTCTTGTATCCCTCGACGTCCACTACAACCGGATACCTAAAGCCAAGCTTGCGGCTCACCAGCAAAGAAAACATAACCTGAAGGGCATCAAGGGTGCGACCATGACGGCCAATGAGAACAGCAAGGTCGGGAGCCGTTACATCCAGAATCAGCTCACCCTCGTCGCCCTCATACTCATCGATAGGAGAGTTGGCGGCATCGAAGTGCGAAAGGATGGAACGCAGGATGGAAATCGCGACATCTGCAATGGTGTCGAGCTCCTCGTCGGTCAGCTCTTCACCGGCCTTGTAGCGCTGTGCAATCTCGGGATAATCGCCCGCGACCTGCGGGGCAACCTCCTCAAGCATATCCTCGATGATCTCTTCAGACATAACGTACTCCAAAAGTTAGGTACCTAAATAAGATTGATATCCCGCTACTTCTTCTTGTGCGGGCGCGGCTTCTTCTCGCGACGAGTGACCTCAACCTGCAGCGGCGCGTTCTTAAGGCGCTCCTCCTCATCGGCCTTCGCCTTGTCGATGACCTTCTGCGTCACAAAAATCTGCTGGATAACCTGCCAAGCAGACGAGACGTCGTAGTACAGCAGAACACCAACGGGAAGGCTCCAGCCCATCCAAAGCATCATGACCGTCATGACAACGGCCATCATACGCATGCTCTGAGCCTGCTGGCCGGTCTGGTTGCGCGACATATAGAGCTGCGGAATCAGGGTCAGGACAGCGAACAGGATCAGGCAGACCAGCGCAGGCAGCGCGACCATAAAGCCATCGGCAAAGGAGGCACTCGGCGTGGTGGTCAGGTCGGGCAGAATATTAAAGAACGAGAACGTGCCGTCGTTAAAGTAGTCCGGCAGGTTACGCAGCAGCGTAAATAGGGCGAACAGGACAGGCATCTGAATCAACAGCGGCAGACAACCAGCCATCGGGTTGAACTTGTTCTCGCTGTAGAACTTCTGCATTTCCTCGGCCTGACGCTGGGGATCGTCGGCATAGCGCTCCTGGATCTCGAGCATCTTGGGCTGCAGCACCTGCATGCGTGCCGTCGACTTAGTCGACTTGAGCATAAGCGGCGTCAGCAGCAGACGGATGATGACCACCAGGATGATGATGGACAGGCCCCAGTCGACCGCAAAGGTCTGGATGAGCTTGAGCAGCTCGAAAAGGATGTTAACGATCCAATCCCACATGTAAGTTTTCCTCCGATAGCGAGTGCCCGCTAGGGCACAGGGTCATAACCGCCGACGTGCAGGGGATTGCAGCGAGCGATGCGCCTCACGGCAAGCCAGCAGCCTCTCAAAACACCGTACTTCTCAATCGCCTGGACGGCGTATTGCGAGCACGTTGGGTAATAAATGCAGGCGTCAGGCAATAAGGGCGAAATAACCTGTTGATATATGCGAATAGGAGCGATGGCAACACGTCGCAAAACGTGATTGCTCATCGCTCCTCCCCGGCAACGCCGGCGCGTTTCATAAGCGAACGCAATGCATTGTCCATCTCCTGAGGCGAGGAAACCCTCGTCTTGGGAGTTGCGAACAAGATGATGTCATAACCCGCAACGGGAAATCCACAGCTGCGGGCGGCCTCGCGCATCACACGCTTAGAACGGTTGCGCACGACAGCACAACCGAGCCGTTTAGCACCAACGAAGGCGACCCTTCCGGAGTCGCCTTCGCCAACCGATTCACATATGGTCATTCGAATCAGAGGGTGATTGAAACGACGCCCCTGACTGAACACATGCTCGAAATCTTGCCGAGACTTAATAGTCTTCATGCGAGATGTGTGTATCGCTGCTAGACAGTGAGACGCTTGCGGCCCTTGGCGCGACGACGGGCGAGCACGGCACGACCACCCTTAGTGGCCATACGGGCACGGAAGCCATGGGTCTTGGCACGCTTACGCTTATTAGGCTGATACGTACGCTTCATCTTAAGTTCCTCCTGCTGCATTTCGAGTGTCCGCGGGGGCGCGGACGCAGATATAGACACGTGAGCTTGAAGATTGTAGGGAAATCAATGTTCAAATGTCAAGAAATCAAAGGTAAAAGGTTGCGCAGTTCACACGGTTCCCCCATAAGCCGAGCTCGATTTAGCGGTGCATGGCAACTTTTCACGATATTTCATCGAGTTTTCAACAGGTCATGTTGGCAATGTTGAGAACTTTTCGTCCGTTTTCCAAAGTTTTCAACAGGTTTTGAAAAGTTGTCGAAAGATGAGAAACATTGCACGGTGAGCTACTATTTGTTCGAAACCTTTTGAAAGATTGCGAGCGGCATGTCTGACGACTTTTACACCATGGTCGATTCCGGAGACCCGGCACCCGACAACGAGCACATCACCGGCGTGCGCGAAGAGCGTGAGGAAGGCGAGCAGACGACCACGCAGGCGCCAAAAGCCATGTACGCCGCGCGCATCGCCGTCTATGACGACATGCTGTCGACACCGCGTGTGATCGTCATTGATCCGCAAGATGTCCGCACGTATTTGGAAGAGACGACCAACACCGTCTACCAGTGCATGAAAGAACAAGGTGGCCATATCTCGCTCATGGTCATCCGCGAGATTGTCGAAAACTTTATCCACGCGCACTTTGCCGAGCCCATCATCTCGATTCTGGACGGCGGAGACACCATCCGCTTTGCTGATCAAGGACCCGGCATCGACGACAAGGAGCGCGCTTTCGACTTTGGCGTTACCAGCGCAAACAGCAAGATGAAGCGCTATATCCGTGGAACCGGAGCAGGGTTTCCCATGGTGCAGGAGTATTTGGAAAACGCCGGCGGGGCCGTGTCCATCGAGGACAACATGGGCAACGGCACCGTGGTTACGGTAAGCCTGGATCCTAAACGCGTGCAGGAAATCGAACGCGCCGGCGGGCGCGGTGCTGCCGTGCGGCCCGAGACGGAGCAGCCCGCATATCCCCTGCCGGGAGCTTTTGCGCAGCAGCCCATGGCAACGCAACAGATGCAGCCCCGCGTGGGACAGATGCAGCAGCCCGGAATGCTTCCTACACAAGAGTCCCAGGCGGCGTCGATGTCGATGCCGCCAAACGTGCCAGAGGCCATGCCGCTGGCGGATCAGGATGCAGCAGCAATACAGCAGGCGACGGGGGCAC
This sequence comes from Collinsella sp. AM23-17, assembly GCF_003470945.1. Lineage (NCBI taxonomy): Bacteria > Bacillati > Actinomycetota > Coriobacteriia > Coriobacteriales > Coriobacteriaceae > Collinsella > Collinsella sp. AM23-17. The sequence continues at coordinate 94,147 of NZ_QRHU01000003.1, forward strand.
CGGGTGGCCAGCAAATGGGATATCAGCCGTACCAACAGGGATATCCATATCAGCAGATGCCGCCACTGGGGTATGGCCAGCAGTTCCCACAGCAGTACCAGCAGGGATATCAGCAGCCGTACCAGCAGATGCCGCAGCAGCAGTACAACCCCTGGGCCCAGCAGATGACTCCGCAGCCTTACCAACAGTGGCCTCAAAGTTTTCAACAGCAAATGCCGCCGATGCAGAGTTCTCAACAATCAGCAGCTCAAATGATGTATCCTAATGCAGCAAATCAGTATGCGCAGCCACAGCCGGACGTGTTCGTAAGCGATCGCGGCAACGCCGCGCTGGGCTATCTGGCGCAAAATCAAGCGTGCGGTGCAACCGATCTGGCGAGGGCGTTTGGAAACTCGGCCCCCACTTGGTCACGCACGCTCAATGACTTGGCGCAGGCCGGCTTGGTCATCAAGCATGGCCAGAAATACCATCTGACCGAACTCGGCGCCGCTCGCGTGCGAGCTCAGAGCTAAAGAACGGGAGAGACAGTGGACGAGGAAGCAAGCATCATCCTGGGGGATGCCATCGCCTTTTGCCAGCGCGACGGCCAAGATGCACGCCTCATCAACATGCTGGGGCAATCGCGCGCCATAAGCCTGACCGAAGATACGCTCACGATCGAGGCCCCCTCGCGCTTTGCCATCGCGCAGCTCAAAAAGCATCAGCCGACTATTGAGGCCTATCTGGAAGAAATCGCCTTTGCACCGATCGCGCTCGACATCGTGGCACCGCAAGGCGCCGCGACGGAATCCGCTGCCGCGACGGCGCCCGCCACGGCCCCCGCTGCTTCCCCGGCGGCGCCGGCCTCCGCAGGCGACGTGCCGACAATCGGGCACCAGCACAGCGATGTTTCCCGTGAAACCATGGCACCGTTGCCGACCGCGGCGGCGACGTCAACGAACGCACCCGTCACGCACATGCCTATCGCTCACGACGCAGCGACGGGCGCGGATTCGGGCATTGCAATCAAGAACACGCTCTCGGCCGATGATTTTCGTCGCATGATGAACCAGATGAAGGGCGGAGCGCCGACTAAGTCCACGCAAGCTGCGGCAGCCGCTTCACCCATGCCAGCACCGACCGTACCGGCCGAGCAGAATGCGGATGGAGCCCCGCTCGCCGCGAACTCAAAATTTACCTTTGAGAACTTTGTCTACGGCCCCGAGAACAGCCATGCCTATCGCTCGGCACTCAAGTTTGCCGCCCTCGCGGACGAGCGGGGCACGTGCACATCACTGTTCATCTACGGCAAATCGGGCCTGGGCAAGACGCACCTGCTGCTTGCCATCAAAAACGAGCTCGCCGAAAAGTCGCCCGAGATCAAGGTCAAGTATGCCAACTCCCAGGCATATCTGGACGACCTGATGACCGAGTTCGACCGCCAAAAGAAGAGCAACGCCCCCATCATGCAGGCGTACCACGGCGTGGACGTGCTCATCATCGACGACATCCAAAACATCATCGGCAAGCGCGCGAGCGTGGACTACTTTTTCCAGCTCATGGACGAGTTCATCCGCAACAACAAGAAGGTCGTCATCGCGGCAGACCGCGCCCCCAAGGACCTGAGCATGGACGAGCGTCTGACCAGCCGCTTCAACGCCGGCATGCTCTGCCTGGTCGCAGAGCCCAGCTACGAAATGAAATACAAGATCTTGCAGCGCTATTACGAGAACACCATCGTCGCCGCTCCCGAGGCAGGCGACGACTCGCTGCTGGCGGCCTATGGGGGCGACGGCGGGCACCTAACCGACGAGCACTTTAAACACATGGCCGAGGTCTCGGGCACCAACATCCGCGAACTCGAGAGCTTTTGCGAGCGCTGCGCCGGCGAGGCGGGCGACCGCGAGCGCGAGGGCGGGGAGCTCACCTTTGACGATATCGACGCCATCGCCAGCCAGTACTTTGACACATCGGCCAAAAAGATCAACGTCCAGACGGTTCAGTCCGTCATCGAAGAGCAGTACGGCGTGACGCACGAGGAGCTCATCGGCCCGCGTCGCAACGCCAATATCGCCAAAGCACGCCATATCGCTATCTACCTGGCCATCGAGATGTGCGAGATGACGACCACGGCGGTGGGCGCCGAATTTGGCAACCGCAACCACTCGACCGTCAGCACGAGTTACAAAAAGGTCCAGAAGATGATCCAGGAAGACCGCACCGTCACCGAAGACCTCAAGTCGCTGCGCGATAAAATTACACTGCGCTCGTAGGGAAATAGAGACACCTGTTGAAAACTTGTCGAAACCACGGGCATAAGGTGTCTAAAACCCAACCCGCGGTGATGAAAAGTTTTGCGCAGGTTTTGAACGTGGAAAACCACCCCTGTTGCACACAGGTTGCTGTCGATTCTCTTTCTTGGTCTGACCTGCGTCTTTGGGAGTAATCAACAGTTTCGTCAGTGCTATTACTATTATTAAGATATTTATATCTATAGAAAGGTATTAAAAGATGAAGTTCACCGTCAGCCAGAGCTCGCTTACACAAGCCATCGGCGTCGTTATGAAGGGTGTCGCTTCGGCATCCACCCTTCCCATCCTGTCGGGCGTGCTCGTTAAGGCCCAAGACGGCATCTTGGAATTCCAGACCTCTAACTACACTATCTCGATCCGTCATCGCATCGCGGCGCATGTCGAAGAAGAGGGCGAGATGGTTATCCCCTGTAAGGTGCTCTCCAATATCACCAAGACCCTCCCCGATGCCCCGGTCACCTTTGAGCTGTCCGAGCGCCAGGTGCTGATTGGTTGCGAGAAGAGCTCTTTTAGGCTGAACACGCTCGATGCCAATGACTTCCCCGAGTTTCCGGCCTATGCCATCGAGAGTGCCGTGGAGCTGCCGACCGATGTCTTGTCCGAAATGGTCGGCCGCGTGTGGCGCGTCACCTCGACCGACAAGGCTCGCCCCATCCTGGGCGGCGTGCACATGAAGGTCGAGAACAACACCGTACGCCTGGTGGCGACCGATTCCTTCCGCTTGGCCGTGTGCGATACGCAGGTCGAGACCTCGACCCTCGAGGGCTCCTTTGAGCTCAACGTTCCGGCTGACGCCTTTAACGATGCGCTGAACATCATGGCCAGCCAGGCGACCATCATGATCGGGGCTACCGACACCCAGGTCGTCTTCGAGGCCGGCAACACCACCTACGTGTCGCGTCGCATCGAGGGCGTGTACCCCAACTACAAGCAGCTCATCCCCGATTCGTGCGTGACGAGCGTCAAGATCGATGTCGCCGCCTTTAACGCCGCCCTCAAGCGCGTGGCCGTTATCGCGAGCGCCAACCCCGCCGTCAAGTTCGAGATCGATGTCGAGAACGGGCAGATGGGCCTGTCCTCCATTTCCAATGACCAGGACCTTGCGCAGGAGACGATCGATGTCGAGGCTGAGGGCGAGTCGGGTACCATCGCCTTCAACTACCACTACATCTTCGGCTGCCTCAATGCCCTGTCCAAGGAGAAGGAGATCACGCTGGAGCTCAAGAGCTACTCGCAGGCGGGCATCTTTAAGTCCTACGACAAGATCAACTACCTGTACCTGGTCATGCCGGTCCGCATCTAGCGCTGCGCCATGACCATGTTCGCCCGCGATCTTTCCGTCGCGCACTACCGCAGCTTCGATAGCTATCACCTTGCCCTGGACGAGGGCGTGACGATACTTGCGGGACCCAACGCGGCGGGAAAGACCAATCTCATAGAGGCGCTGCAGCTGCTGACGAGCGGCGCCTCGTTTAGGCATCCGACCGCAGCCGAGCTCGTCCATGACGGCGTGGGCTCGTGCAAGATCGAGCTGAGGCTCGAGGGCGACGGCCGCGTGCTTGATATGGGATTGAGCGCGGAGGACGGTAAGCGCTCGTTTAGCCGCAACGGCAAGAGATGCTCTGCCGCCGGTGTGCGCGGGGTTCTTCCGAGCGTGCTGTTTTGCCCCGACCATCTGGACATGGTTAAGCGTGGCGCCAGTGTGCGCCGCGCCGCCCTCGATGACTTTGGCATGCAACTGAGCGCACGCTATGCCGATCTTGCGAGCACCTATGGGCGCTGCGTGACCCAGCGTAACGCCTTGCTCAAGGAGACCTGGTGCTGCCGCGAGATGCTCGGCGCGTGGAACGATTCGATTGCCCGCGCGGGCTCGGCCCTGCTCGTGCACCGGTTGGCCCTGCTCGACCGGCTGGCGGGCCATGTGCACACTGCCTACGGGCAAGTAGCGTCAGGTGAGGCCGCCAACGTGACCTATGCGTCCACGCTGGGGGCTTTGCCCCAGGTCGAGGATCGCGAAGAGCTGAAGGGTTGGGCGTACGAGCGCATGCTGGCCGCCCTTGACGAGCATGCCGACGAGGAAATTCGCCGCGGCGTGACGTTGGTGGGACCGCATCGCGACGAGATTGAGTTTACCGTGGCGGGTCGCTCCGCCCGTTCATTTGCCAGCCAAGGACAGCAGCGCACGCTGGTGCTGTCCTGGAAGGTGGCCGAGGTTGCCGTGGCTCGCGATGTCCTGGGCACCGCCCCACTGCTGCTTTTGGACGACGTGATGAGCGAGCTCGACGGCGAGCGTCGCGGCGCTTTCCTGCGGCTGATCGGCGATGATATCCAGACGGTCATAACCACGACCAACCTGGGGTACTTTACCGATGACCTGCTTAATCGAGCCAAGGTGGTGAGCATGGGTGAGACGTGCTAATTACGAGCGCGAGAGCGAGACAGTCGCCTTCAGCGGGTTTTTGAACGCAGAGCGCCAGCGCATCCTGGCGGCCGCGACACCTGAGCGCCGTGCGCAGATGGAGGCCGCCGAGGAGTCGCGCACGGTCTATCGCGCATGGAACGCGGTGTGCTCGGGCACGCGCGAGGGGCGGCATGTGACGGGACTGCGCTACCTGCCCGAGTCCAATGAGCTGCTGGTGTATCTCGACTCGCCCTCGTGGACGCAGGAAATGACGCTGTTGCGCGAGATCATCCGCGCGCGCATGGAGCGCGCCGGTGCGCATGTGGACGGCCTGGTGTTCAAAACCACCGCGCCCGGTCACACGCCGCCCGCCGCCAAGGAGCGCCTGCGCCCGGCGACGACCGAGCGCCCGCCGGCCCCGCACGCCGACCTAAGTGAGGCCGAGTGCACCGAGATCGAGCGCCAGGTGGCGCCCATCGAAGACCAAAAACTGCGCGAGGCCCTCGAGAATGCCATGAGAGCCAGTGCCGAGTGGGCCAAGGGCGTGCAAAGCAAAAAAGAGCCTTAAATCGCATCTGGTGGCCTTGTAGAGCCAAATACCCTCGGTCCCGAGGGTATTTTTTTACGATAAACTAGTAAGGCTGTACACATTTTCTTGACTGAAGGAGGACGTGTGACAAACGAAAACGATTACGATGGCGGCGAGATTAAGATTCTCGAAGGTCTCGAGGCCGTTCGTAAGCGCCCGGGCATGTATATCGGCTCGACGAGCGCCAGCGGTCTGCATCACCTGGTGTGGGAGATCGTTGACAACTCCGTCGACGAGGCCATGGCCGGTTTCTGCACCGAGATCCAGGTGACGGTCCACGCCGACAACTCCATCACGGTCGTCGACAACGGGCGCGGCATCCCCGTCGACGAGCACCCTGTTAAAAAGATCCCGACGCTCGAGGTCGTTATGACGATCTTGCACGCCGGCGGTAAGTTCGATAACTCGGCCTATAAGGTCTCGGGCGGCCTGCACGGCGTAGGCATCTCCGTCGTCAACGCACTGTCCAAGCGCGTGGTCGTTCAGGTTCGTCGCGATGGCAACACCTACGAGATGGAGTTCTCGCGCGGCAAGACCGTCAAGAAGATGGAGGTCGTGGGCACCTCGGATTCGACGGGTACCACCGTCACCTTCTGGCCCGACGACGAGATCTTCGAGACCTGCATCTACGATTTCGATACGCTGCACAACCGTCTGCAGGAGACGGCGTTCCTCAATAAGAACCTCAAGATCGTGCTGACCGACGAGCGCGAGGCGACTCCCCACGTGGAGGAGTTTTGCTACGAGGGCGGCATCATCGACTTCGTCAAGTTCCTCAACGAGGGCAAGGACGTCCCCGAGGCCTTTAAGGAGCCCATCTACATCGAGGGCAAATCGGACCCGGACGCTCCCGTGGCCAAGATGGGCGAGGTCGAGGTTTCCCTGCAGTGGAATAGCGGCTACGGCGAGAACGTCATGTCGTTTGCCAACGACATCTACACTCCCGAGGGCGGCATGCACCTTGAGGGCTTCCGCACCGCGCTCACCCGCGTGATCAACGACTACGCGCGCAAACAGAACCTGCTCAAGGAAAAAGACGCCAACCTGACCGGCGACGATGTACGCGAGGGCCTTTCGGCCGTTATCTCGGTCAAGCTGCCCGACCCGCAGTTTGAGGGCCAGACCAAGGCCAAGCTCGGTAGCTCCTATATGCGCGCGCTCACGCTCAAGATCGTGACCGACGGTCTCGCCGATTACTTGGAGGAGCATCCCAAGCCCGCTCGCGAGATCGTCAAGAAGGCGCAACAGGCCTGCAAGGCGCGCAACGCCGCCCGCAAGGCGCGCGAGGCGACCCGCCGCAAGAGCCTGCTCGAGACGGCGTCCCTGCCCGGTAAGCTCGCCGACTGCTCGGTGCGCGATGCCGAGCTGACCGAGCTCTTCATTGTAGAGGGCGACTCGGCAGGCGGTTCGGCCAAGGACGGCCGCCGCCGAGACATCCAGGCGATTCTGCCCCTGCGCGGCAAGATTTTGAACGTCGAACGCGTTGGTGACCATCGCGCGTTCTCGAGTGACACCATCCAGTCGCTGATTACCGCGATCGGTTGCGGCGTCACGACGAGTGCCGGCGACGGCGGCGATTTCGATATCACCAAGGCGCGCTACCACAAGATCATCATCATGACCGATGCAGACGTCGACGGCGCGCATATCCGCATCCTGCTGCTGACGTTCTTCTACAAGTACATGCGTCCGCTGATCGATGCCGGCTACGTCTATGTTGCCTGCCCGCCCATCTTTGGCATTAAGGTGCGCAACAAGATCCACTACGTGTATCCCAACGGCCGCCAGCCCGAAGACGAGATCCTGCGCGACACCATCCAGAGCCTGGGCCTGAACCCCGACGATAACGACGAGGACGGCAAGGCCAAGGACGGCAAGATCACCAAAAAGCGCAAGGGCTATACCGTCCAGCGCTACAAGGGCCTGGGCGAGATGGACCCCAAGCAGCTTGCCTCGACGACGATGGACCCCAAGACCCGCATCCTGCAGCGCGTGTCGATCGAGGACGCCGTGGTGGCAGACCGCGCCGTGCGCGAGCTGATGGGTTCCGAGGTCGGCTATCGCCGCGAGTACATTGAAAAACATGCGCATGACGCGCGTTTCCTTGACGCTTAAGAGGAGGTAACGTGGCAGACGATATCAACAATAACGAGGGTATGGACGAGGCCGGCGATGCCGGTATGCCCGATGATCTGAAGCGCCTGCTTGCCCGTGCTGAGCAGGGCGAGGACGGCGATCCGGACGCCTATAACCCCGATGCCGATGATGATGAGGAAGAAGACGACGCCGAGCTCGAGGAGAGCTTTGGCGAAGTCGATCGCGGCGCCTCGGCCGGCGAGGATATCAACGGCGGCCAGCTCCAGATTTCGGAGTTCGGTCGCGAGATGAAGCAATCGTTCATCGAGTATTCAATGTCGGTTATCACGGCGCGTGCCCTACCGGACGTGCGCGATGGCTTAAAGCCGGTGCACCGCCGCATTCTGTACGCGATGAACGAGAGCGGCATCTACCCCAACCGCCCGCACAAGAAGTCAGCTTGGACGGTCGGCGAAGTTATCGGTAAGTACCACCCGCACGGTGACTTCGCGGTCTACGAGGCCATGGTCCGCCTGGCACAGTGGTTCTCCATGCGCACGCCGCTCATCGACGGTCACGGCAACTTCGGTAACATCGACGGCGACGGCGCCGCCGCCATGCGTTACACCGAGAGCCGCCTGGCAAAGCCCGCCATGGAACTGCTGCGTGACTTGCAGAAGGATACCGTCGACTGGCAGCCCAACTACGACGAATCGCTCGCCGAGCCTCAGGCGCTGCCTGCGCGCTTCCCCAACCTGCTGGTCAACGGCAGCCAGGGCATCGCCGTCGGCATGGCCACCAATATCGCCCCGCATAACCTCACCGAGGCGATCGAGGCAACCTGCTACCTGATCGATAATCCCGACGCCACTGTCGACGAGCTCATGCAGATCATGCCCGGTCCGGACTTCCCCACCGGCGCCATCATCATGGGCAGCGCCGGCATTAAGCAGAGCTACGAGACCGGCCGCGGCTCCATTACCGTGCGCGCCAAGGCCCACGTGGAATCCACCAAGACCGGCCGCAACCGCCTGGTCTTTACCGAGATTCCCTACATGGTCAACAAGGGCACCCTGCAGGAGAAGATCGCCCAGCTCGTCAACGACAAGCGCATCGAGGGCATCTCGGACATGCGCGATGAGTCCAACCAGAAGGGTATCCGTCTGGTCATCGAACTCAAGAAGGGCGTCATCCCGCAGGTCGTGCTCAACAACCTGTACAAGTACACCTCGCTGCAGACGACCTTTGGCGCCAACAACCTGGCGCTTGTCAACGGCGTTCCCAAATGCCTGAGCCTGCGCGAGATGCTGCAGCACTACATCGACCACCAGGTCGACGTCGTCACCCGCCGCACCCGCTTCGACCTTAAGAAGGCCCAGGCCCGCGCGCATATCCTTGAGGGCTACCTGATGGCCCTTGACCATATCGACGAGGTCATCAGCATCATCCGCTCCTCGCAGACTGATTCCGAGGCCAGCAGCCGCCTGATCGAGCGCTTTGGCTTTACGCCCGAGCAGACCACGGCCATCCTCGAGATGAAGCTGCGCCGCCTGACCGGCCTGGAGCGCGACAAGATTCAGGAAGAGCTGGACGGCTTGCGCCGCGCCATCGCCTACTACGAGGACCTGCTGGCGCACGAGGAGAAGATCCTGGGCGTCATTAAGGAAGAGATGCGCGAGATCTCCAAGAAGTTCGGCGATAAGCGCCGCACCGAGATCAGCCATGTCGAGAAGGACCTGGACGTTGAGGACCTCATTGCCGACGAGGACATGGTCGTGACCATTACCCACACCGGCTATGTCAAGCGCATCCCGGTGGCCGCCTACCGCGCCCAGAAGCGCGGCGGCAAGGGCGTGTCGGGCGTCAACCTCAAAGAGGACGACGTTATCGACGAGATGTTCATCGCGTCCACGCACGAGTACGTGCTGTTCTTCTCGAACAAGGGTAAGGTCTATCGCCTGAAGGTGCACGAGCTGCCGGTGGGTACGCGCCAGGCGCGCGGTACCGCGATCGTCAACCTGCTGCCCTTCGAGGAGGGCGAGAAGATCGCGAGCGTCATCAGTTGCCGCGAGTTCCCTGCCGACGAGTACCTGATGTTTGCCACCAAGAGCGGCATGGTCAAGAAGACCGTAATGAGCGCATATGACCGCAGCCGCCGCGACGGCCTGATCGCTATCAACCTGCGTGACGACGACGCGCTGCTGAACGTGCGCCGCGTGCGCGAGGGCGACAAGATTATCCTGGCCACCACCGCGGGCAAGGCGATCATGTTCTCCGAGGAGCAGGTGCGCGCCACCGGCCGCGATACTAGCGGCGTTCGCGGTATCGGTATGAAGGACGGCGTGAGCGTTCTGGGCATGGAAGTCACTAACGGCAACGGCGATCTATTCGTCATCACCGAGCGCGGCTACGGCAAGCGCACGCCGGTCGCGGACTACCCGGAGCAGAATCGCGGCGGCCAGGGCGTCTACACCATCCAAATGACCGAGCGTAAGGGCAACCTCGCGGCCATGAAGACGGTGGGCCCGCAGCACGAGTTGTTCATCGTGACGGAGGGCGCGACGGTCATTCGCGTCAAGACCGATGAGATTAGCCAGACTGGCCGTGCTACCCAGGGCGTCAAGATGATGACCGTCGACGACAACGACCGCGTATGCGCTGTCGCCCGCATGACGGCCGCCAAGGAAAAGCCCGAAGGCGAAGGCACCGAGGCCGCAACCGACGCCGAAGAGGCCCCAGTCGACCTAGGCGACGGCAACGACATGCCAGAGGATCTCCTAGACGAGTAAGAGGCCCTAGCTGGTAGAAAATATCAGACCCCATATATCGGCGGTCGGCGCACCTGCGCGCCGACCGCTTTTTTGAAAACCTTGGGACCCCATGGTCGCCGGGCTGACGAGATGGTTTTGGTTTGTCGCGAGTTCCGCACGCAAAGAAGGCCACTTAATGTGGCCTTCGTCTTGCGCAGGACTGTCCGAGCAGCAAACCAAAACCATCTCGTCAGCCCGGCGACCACCCCTCTCAAAGATTTTCAAAAAAGTTGTTGACGTGCGCGTAACGACTCGTCTAATATATCCCTTGCGCGATGGACCTGTAGCTCAGTTGGTTAGAGCGTCCGGCTGATAACCGGGAGGTCACAAGTTCGAATCTTGTCAGGTCCACCACTTTCTTTCGCAATAAACACCCCAGCGAGAGCCGAGTCGCCGCTGGGGTGTTTATTACTGTCTCCGTGGGGGTTTAGCTCAGCTGGGAGAGCGCGGGCTTTGCAAGCCTGAGGTCAGGGGTTCGATCCCCCTAACCTCCACCATGATGGACCTGTAGCTCAGTTGGTTAGAGCGTCCGGCTGATAACCGGGAGGTCACAAGTTCGAATCTTGTCAGGTCCACCATCAAAACTGTGAAGAGCCTCGAGGGTTTCCTCGGGGCTTTTTTCTTACCTGCTGGAGTAGTCAAAAGAGCCCCGTCCCAAAAAGACTACTTTGATTTTGTGTGCTGTGCGAAAGTTTGGGTAGTATAGCTATTCAATGCGGCGGGCTGCCGCGTGTTAACCGCTACGTACCGGAGGTGTTCCATGGTTCGTGTCGACATAGAGACCATCGTCATGGCCGCCGGTCCCGTGCCATCGCTTATCGTGCTTCGCGAGCGCTGCAGCAAATCGGACTCGCCCGCGCCGCTGCGTTCCCTTTCCATTCAGACTGGTTCGTTTGAAGCTGCTGCCATCAGCCGCGGCATCGATAGCGGTCGCGCCGAGCGCCCGATTACCCATGACCTGTTGCTCGATACCGTTGACGCCTTGGGCGCCAAACTCGAGCGCATCGAGATCGTTCGCGCCGAGCCGCCGGTGTTTTACGCGACGATTGTCGTACTGGCCGATGGTGACGAGCGCAAGATCGATGCCCGCCCCAGCGATGCCATCGCCCTTGCCGTGCGCAGCAATGCTCCCATGTTTGTGGAGGACGACATCATGAATCGCCTGGGCACTGTTTCCACCCACGCCGAGGAAGTCGACGACGAGCAGGAGTTCGAGAAGTTCGACGAGTTCGTCCATACGCTCTCCCCCGATGACTTCTAAATGTCTGGCACGCGAGCGGAGAGGTCGCTGATGGGTACCCGCGTATCGGCTGAAGCGGCGGCCATTGCGCGCGAGGCCCAGATGCGCTCGGAGGCTTCTGAGGCGGCTCGCATTGCCTATGTGACGCAGGCCCGCACGCTTCGCGAGCGCCGCGGCTCGTTTATCAAGATGGTTGTCGTCTCCGCCCTTGTCGCGGCAATCTGCTCGCGCCTTCGTGGTACAGTTGGTGCGCTTGGGTTTTCGATTTCAACAGGCTTGGTAATCTGGGGTGTGGTCGATGCAGTAATGCTGACCAACCAGATCAAGGTACTCGACAAGCGCGCGATGGATATGATGCGCGCCCGCGACGCTGCCGCCAAGATTGCTGCCGAGGCACAAGAACTGTAACGACGCCGGACTCGATGGGAAGGTCTAAAGATGGCACAGGATATGCAGGACGCCGGTAACGTCTCCGCCGAGCTCGACGCCATGGTGTGTGACCTGATTGGTGCGTTCTTGGACGACCTTGCCGCCGGCGAGAATCCGGGCGTAGTTGTGGCGATCGAGGACGCTGCTTCCAACCGATATCTGGCGGCGCTCGATGAGGACGGCGAAGAGGCGTGCCTCGAGGCGGCCACCAACTTTATCTCCGAGCACAAGATGGGTCTTAAGGACGAGGGCCTGGGCCGCATCGCCCGCTATGCCATCGGCTACACCGGTTGTGTCGAGATTGACGGCGGCTACCACGACGCTCTACTCGTGAGTTTCTTTGAGACGGCGCTCGAGAGCGGTTTTTCGGCATATGTGCTGTATGAGGGCATGGGCGCCGGCGATGGTTTTATGTGGAGCGACCCTGAACCTGCAGGTGAGGAAACCCCTCTTATCTAAAATCGCTAAAATAAACGAGTTTTCGGTAAAAGGCTCAATATTCCCGCTGAGCGTTGTGTTGCTGGGCGGGTCGCATACGCGTGCCGTTTGTATATAGATAGAAGATAGGGGAACTACATGCGCGTAGACAATCTGAGGAACATCGCCATCATCGCCCACGTCGACCACGGCAAGACGACGATGGTCGACAAGCTCCTGCGTGCCACGGACGCCTTCCGTGCTAACCAGCAGGTCGAGGACCGCGTCCTGGACTCTAACGACCAGGAGCGCGAGCGCGGCATTACGATTCTCGCCAAGAACATCTCTATCGAGTACAAGGATGTCAAGATCAACGTCATCGACACCCCGGGCCACGCCGACTTTGGCGGCGAGGTCGAGCGCGTGCTGCGTATGGCCGATGGCGCCCTGCTGCTGGTCGACGCTTTTGAGGGCCCCATGCCCCAGACCCGCTTCGTGCTGCGTCACGCTATCGACACCGGCCTTAAGATCATGATCGTTATCAACAAGATCGATCGTCCGGGCGCCAACCCCGAGAAGGCCTACAACGACTGCCTGGACCTCATGGCCGACTTGGGTGCCACCGACGACCAGCTCGAGTTTGCCATGGAGCACGTGGTCTACGCCAGCGCCATGAATGGCTTTGCCCGCCTTGACCCCAACGACGGCAACATGGACATGTATCCGCTGCTCGATATGATCATCGACGACATGCCCGCGCCCGAGGTTGACGAGAACGCCCCGCTGGCCATGCAGTGCGTGACCATCGACCACTCCAACTTTGTCGGCCGTATCGGTATCGGTCGCGTGTACTCTGGCACCATCCACCAGGGCGACCAGATCCTGGTCGTTAAGAACGACGGTTCCAGCGCCACCGCTACCGTCAAGCAGCTCTTTACCTTCGACTACCTGGGCCGTACCGAGTGCCAGGAAGTCGGCGCCGGCGACATCGCCGCCGTCGTGGGCATCGACCGCACCGATATCGGCGATGTCTACACCGATCCCGAGAACCCCGTCGAGCTCGAACCCATCGAGATCGACCCGCCGACCCTGTCTATCGTCTTTGAGGCCTCGACCTCCCCGCTCGTCGGTCGCGACGGCGACATCGTGGGCGCCCGTCAGCTTAAGGAGCGCCTGTTCAACGAGGCCGAGAACAACGTGACCATGAAGATCGAGGAGCTCGAGGACAAGAGCGGCGTCGAGGTCTCGGGCCGCGGCATCCTGCACCTGTCCGTTCTGATGGAGTCCATGCGCCGCGAGGGCTTTGAGTTCCAGGTCGGTCGTCCCCGCGTTCTGTTTAAGAAGGACGAGAACGGCAACAAGCTGGAGCCCGTCGAGCAGGCCGTCGTCGAATGCCCGGACGAGTACTCGGGCAAGGTCGTTGAGGTCTTCGGCACCTCCGGCGGCATCATGACGAGCATGGATACCTCGGGCATCGTGACGCACCTTGAGTTCAAGATCCCGACGCGTGGCATCATGGGCCTTAAGAACCGCATCATGAACGTCACCCACGGCGAGGGCGTGTTCTACCACACCTTCCTGGAGTACGGTCCCTACGCCGGCGAGATCGGCAACCGTCAGAACGGTGCCATGATCTCCATGACCACCGAGAAGGCCGTTGCCTATGCCCTGGGCACGCTGCAGGAGCGCGGCCAGCTGTTTGTTGAGCCGGGCACCGAGTGCTACGAGGGCATGATCGTGGGCGAGCGCAGCAAGGCCGGCGACATGGTCGTCAACATCGCCCGTACCAAGAACCTGGGCAACCAGCGTTCCTCGACCTCCGATATTTCCGTGCAGCTGGTGCCGCCCCGCACCTTCTCGCTGGAGGAGGCGCTGGAGTACATCGCCGATGACGAGCTGGTGGAGATCACTCCCAAGAATATTCGCCTGCGCAAGCGTCTGCTCAATGCCACCGACCGCAAGAAGGCTGCCGTCCGCGCCGGCCAGGTCAACAAATAAGCGCTGGGGCTTATAACCGCCAATAAGAAAGGGCGTCGACCGCGATGGTCGGCGCCCTTTTTGGTGCAAGGGGGACAGGTTCGCTTGCACCACCACAAAGGTGCCTGTCCCCTTTGTGGTGGTTGGCGGCTAGGCGGTGGGGAGTTCCGGCGTATTAGCCGGCTGTTGCGACTTGAGGTGAGCGTTGCGCCAGATGATCTGGATAACATAGCCGAGCGTGAAGACAAAGGCCACGCCGCTGATGAAATCGCCTACGAGGGGGATTGCCGTAAGCGCGCCCGCGGCCACGCCGCCCGCGGCTGCCATGGCGTAGCGGTTCTGGTTGTGTCCGACCATGCGGGCGATCGCGCACCCCGCAAAGGCGCTCGACACCAACGCGATGCCAATAACACCGCACATGAGGGCTCCGGCAAGCGACAGACCAGCGATAGAGATAATTAGCAGTAGGACGGCGGGGACGATAGCAATCGTGCCCAGAAGACCGCTCACCCACAGGGGCATGGGGCGCTGGTGGAGCATGCCGGCGGCGCTGGCGGTTGCGCGCGGAAAGACGAGTTCGAGCAGTAGGGCGACAAAGCAGGTGGAAAGCGCCGCGGCGACGATACCGCCGATGACATCGTTAACGGTGGAAGTATCTTCGTTCTCGGTGCGGTCGATCTTGAGCGCACCGACCACGGCTCCCGCGGCGCGCTCGGGGTCCTCGGAGACGTGCGCGTTCACGGTGCCGGTGATGTGGGCGTTCTTGCCCAGGATGAGCTTATCGGCCCAAACCTCGACATCGCCCTCGACGGTGCCATCGATAGTCACCGTATCGCCCGCAAGCGCTGCCGACTTGGTAGAGCCGCGCAGGGCAACCGTCTCGCCTATCGCATAGAAACAGTTGGTGGTGCTGTCGGAATTGAGCACGACATGCTGGCCGGCAACGGTCACGCTGCCATCAACCGTAGTCTTGGCAATGTCGATGGTGCGCGCCGCCAAGCGGACGGCGCCGCCCACCGTGCAGTCGCGGATGGAGAGGCTCTCGCCTGCTGCAATTATGTCGCGGCCGATGGACGCATCGTCCAAGTTGAGGGCCTGACCTGCCCAGTACAGGTCACCTTCGACGCCGGACGAATTGGCGTCATTGTCGGTCGCAAGTACGTTGCCTGCGGTGTCTGTGCCGGCGAACGACGCCGTGGGAAGTGCGGTGACCGCTAGGGCGACGAGCGCGAATAGGATCGTGATGCGGACCCACGCTTTACGGCGCTGGGTCGACGGGAATTGATTACAGGGCATAGTGAATCCTTCGTCAGATGCTCGACATACACCTAACAGGGTACCCAACGCGTGGGCGCTCTAAAAGAACCTCTCGGTTGCATTTCGAAGGGTCGTGCCGTGCTGTTTACTTTTTACGGTGCAAGAAGCGCGCGATATCTTCTTCGGTGGGGCTTTTGATGTCAAAGCGCAGCGAGAGCCAGCGCAGACCCATGGTCACGACAACGCATACGACCAGCGCGGCGACATTGCTCATAATGCCGCTCATAACGAGACACACATAGCTTGTCGATCCGGCGATGGCGGCGATGGCATAAAAGTTAGTACGTTGGAAAATGCCCGGAACCACGCCCATAAAGCCGTCGCGCAACATGCCGCCGCCCACCGCGGTGAAAAAGCCCATCATGATGCACACCGCCGGTGCAAAGCCGTAGACCAGCGCCTTGTCTGCTCCAGTGGCGGCGTAGATGCCGACCGAGATGATGTCGAGCAGGGGAATGAGTTTTTCGGGCTTGTCGACGATTGCCGGGAAAATATAGATGATGGCTGCCGTGGCAATGGAAAGCGGCAGCGCCATTGGCTGGTTGAGGATGTAGACGTTGCCCACCTGCAGCGTCATGTCGCGTAAAAGACCGCCGCCCAAGCCACAGACCACGGCAAGCGCGACCGCGCCCACCAGATCGAGCTTGTGCTCGCGCGCGACCAACACGCCCGAGATTGAAGCCGCGACGACGGCGAACATTTCGAGCCAAAACGGGATGGCGACCATGGCATCCGTGGCGTGTGAGGTAACGGTCATAGCGGCGACGACGGGCAAGATGGGGTCCTTCTGATTGCGAGTTTAGACAATGCCCGTACATAGTACATGGTTGACGGGTCTGGCGACCCTATTGCTCGGTAAACGGTCGGGACTGGATGCGGGCGTGGCGTTACTGGAATGCCAGGGATCCAAAACATGTACGTCACCCTCCAAAAACGACATTTTTCGACATCTTTGGAGGATGACGTACATGTTTGGATTGAGCTCACAGCATGAGTGAGTTGATTTACTCACATCCGGTATATTTCCCCACTTCAACGGACATAAGAGTTGGATACTGGCTCAGAGCGAGAGGCCCTCAATGGATACCCCTGTTCTCATTTCGCATAAAACCGCATGGCTTGTCCATCATGCACCCCAGAATTTGGTTCAGTCTCTTGCGCGGCACGACTACCAGATAGGCGCACAAGGCATCTCCACCCAGCAACGTGTTGCGCGCATACGACAGGCCCTTACCGACTGCGGCATTCCGTCCGATATGCTTAAGACTATCGATATCGCGGTCGTATTCGAATTTGAGCGAATTCGTACCAAAGGCGTCGTCTGCCACATTCTTGGACAAAATCTTCCCTACGAGCATATTAACGAGTTGACGCCCGGAATCTTCATCACCGACGAAGCCTTCACCTTCGTGCTCGCTGCCGAGTGGATGGATAGGATCGAATATCTCGAATATGGCTATGAAGTTTGCGGCGATTATCGCATGAGGCTCAATCCCGCCGACCCTTATACCGAGCAACCAGCCACCACCTCCAAGGATGAAATAATCGAACTGCTCGATCGGCATCCCGGCAAACCCGGTGCCACACGTGCACGGCTCGCGCTCAGGCACATCTACGATTGCTCGGCCTCGCCTATGGAGACCGCTTCGGCAATCGCCCTCTCGCTCCCAACAAGCGAAGGCGGCGTTGGCATCCGAGGTATCGAACTCAACAAACCGCTCGAGATCCCTCAACGTCTCTGGCATTGCGCCAAAGCTCGAACACTCAAAATCGATGCGCTCGTGACCTATAAGCGCAGGGAGCTCGGTATCGAATATAAGGGCGGTTTTCACGATGAGCTCGAGCGCAAGGGAGCAGATGCGGAGCGAGAGGCCGTTCTCTCCCAAATGGGATATCGAATCGTTACGCTCACTTCGGCTCAGTTCGGCAGCCAGCTCGCCTTTCACCGCGCCATGAACAACATTCGCGAAGCGCTCGGCATGCCTCGCTGTACCGACACCGGTTACCAGCGAGAGCAAAACGAACTACGCAAGGCGCTAATCCGCAACTGGAAAGGCATGCGAGACGAAGAGGCGCCTTCCGAATAGTGCCACTCCCGTGAGCTCAATCCAAACGTGTACGTCAGCCTTCAAAGATGCCGAAAAATGTCGGTTTTGGAGGGTGACGTACATGTTTTTGAGGGAAAGGCGGGATCGAGACGTATCTCGATAACAAAAAAGCCCCCGTTGCCGGGAGCTTTCTCAAGCAAAATGGCGGAGGAGGAGGGATTCGAACCCTCGTGACCTTATATAGGCCAAACGGTTTTCGAGACCGCCGCATTCAACCACTCTGCCACCCCTCCGCGTGGGGTAAAAACAAAGCAGGCTCAAAGGCCTGCTTTGGAATTAACTGGCGGAGAGTCAGGGATTTGAACCCTGGAGACGCTTTTGACGCCTACACGATTTCCAATCGTGCTCCTTCGGCCACTCGGACAACTCTCCGTTAAATGCGAAAGTCAGTATACACGAGGAATCGCAAAGTGCAAACAGAAAAGTTGGCATTTTTTGAAACGCTTGGCTTCGTGACGGGATCTATGAGGCCAAAAACGGGCTCTGACCAGCATGACTGCATGCGGCAAATTGTTCAAAATGGGTATTTATAAACGACGCCGCACCAGTTTTAAAAATATTTGAACGGTGTTGTGAACCACTGGTATGCATTTCGCGACCACAGCCTTGCAATTGCTGACCTGCGGTTTGATTTGGTTTGTATCCGCGGCGCCGTATCTTGTCCACAGTTCCGTCAAGCATTTGGTCAGCATTTGGTTGGAAGACGCATGAAGTGCCGTGTGAGTATGGACATATGTGGAGGTCATGAGGTTGTAGCTGCATATTCTTGCAGCCTGGGAGGTTGAAAGATATTATTACCAAGTCTTTTCCTGCTTCAGGCGCACCTTCACGACCTGAAGCCACATTTGCCCAGAGGAGGTGACAATATGAAGGCTTATGAACTGCTGTTCTTTGTTGACCCGTCGCTCGACCCCGAGACTCGTCTCGCTGTTATGAAGCGTATCGATACCACGATCGCTGAGGGCGCTGGCAAGGTCGACTCCGTTGACGAGTGGGGCAAGCGCAAGCTCGCCTACGAGATCAACGACCTCACCGATGGTGACTACACCCTCATCAACTTCCACGCAGATCCTACCCAGATCGCCGAGCTTGATCGCGTCCTGCGCATCACCGACGCTGTGGTCCGCCACATGATCGTCCGTCGCGACGACCAGGAGTAAGACTGTCGTTTTGGACTGGGCTTGTGCCCCAAGAGGAAGTAGTGAGTTATGAGCATCAATCGAGTGAACATCACCGGTAACCTCACGCGTGATCCCGAGCTGCGCGCCACCGCCGGCGGAACCCAGGTTCTGTCCTTTGGCGTCGCCGTGAACGATCGTCGCCGCAACCCGCAGACTGGCGAGTGGGAGGACTATCCCAACTTTGTCGACTGCACTATGTTCGGCACGCGCGCCGAGGCCGTGAGCCGTTTCCTGGCAAAGGGAAACAAGGTCGCGATCGAGGGCAAGCTGCGCTACAGCTCTTGGGAGCGCGATGGCCAGCGCCGGAGCAAGCTTGAGGTCATCGTCGATGAGATCGAGTTTATGAGCTCCCGTGGTGGCCAGGGTGGCTACGATCAGGGCGGTTACGCCCCCGCAGCTCCCGCGCCCGCAGCACGTCCTGCCGCACCGGTGGCTACGCCGCCCGCGGTCGACGTCTACGATGAGGACATCCCGTTCTAAGGGTTGTTCACCTATTTTTGAGTGAGAGGCGGCTTCGGTTCGCCGAAGTTGCCAAACGAAAGGTATTTTGACATGGCTAATGATTTTTCTGCACGTCAGCCGCGTCGTAAGTACTGCCAGTTCTGCAAGGAGAACACTGAGTTCATCGACTATAAGGACACTCAGCTTCTCCGTAAGTACATGACCGATCGTGGCAAGATCAAGCCCCGTCGCGTCACTGGCGCTTGCACGCAGCATCAGCATGACATCGCCAACGCCATCAAGCGCGCCCGCGAGATGGCTCTCCTGCCGTACACCGTCCCCGTGGTTTCCTCTCGTGGCAACCGCGACCGCGGCTAAGAAGGGAGACGCATCATGAAGGTTATTCTTCTCGATGAGATCAAGGGCAAGGGCGGCGAGGGTGACGTCGTAGAGGTCGCTCAGGGTTACGCTGAGAACTTCCTGTTCCCCAAGAAGCTCGCTGTTGCCGCCACCAAGGGCAACCTCAAGCAGCTCGACGAGCGTCGCAACAACATCGCCAAGCGCGAGGCCGTCCGTCTGGCTACCGCCAACGAGACCAAGACTGCCCTCGAGGGCAAGCAGGTCACCGTTGACGTCAAGGTCGGCGACGAGGGCATCCTCTTTGGCTCTGTTACCGCCGCTATGATTGCTGACGCCATCAAGGCTCAGCTCGGTATGGACATCGACCGCAAGCGCGTCGAGCTCGGTAAGCCCATCAAGGTTGCCGGTGCCCACACCGTTGCCATCTCGCTGTACCGCGAGATCAAGGCCGAGGTTGTCGTTCTCGTCGGCGTTACCGCCGAGGAGCTCGCTGCCGAGGCTGGGGTCGAGGAGGCCGCTGAGGTCGCCGAGGCCGAGACCGCCGAGGTCGAGACTGAGGCTGCTGCCGAGTAGCATTTGCTGCAACGCAACAATCTTGTTCTAAGAAGGGCGCTCTGGGAAACCGGGGCGCCCTTTTGTTTTCTACGCTCGGCGAGCGCCATGGCAGGCGTTGTGGTGAAGTCCCAAATGCGGGACCGTTCATCCGTTTGGTTCGGTGATGATTGGCGGCGCGCGGCCCGTTTTGAGACCGTGGCTGATACTATGGATGCTCGCAAGCGATATGAATGAGGATGCTCATGGCATACGACGATAGGGAGACGGGGCTGACGGTCGAGGACCGCGGCTCAAAGTTGGGTCTTCCCCAAAACCAAGATGCAGAGGCCAACGTACTGGCCGCTATGCTGCTATCGCCCGAGGTGGTCGAGGAGGCCCAGGTCGAGCTGCAGCCCGATGACTTCTACCGGCCCATTCATAAGACCATCTACACCGCGATGGTCGATATGTACAACAGCCGCATTCCCATCGACTCTATCTCGCTGATCGATTACCTGCGCAGCATCAACAAGCTCGATGCCGTGGGCGGCGAGGCCTACATTTTGGAGCTGATGGGTCAGACCCTGTCGCTCGTGAACTGGCAGCACCATGCCGCCATCGTCCGTCGCGACTCGATGCTGCGCGAGCTGATCGGTGCCACCAACGAGATCAACGCGCTGGCCTATAACGCCCCTACCGACACCAAAGAGGTCGT
The DNA here is from genome assembly GCF_003470945.1 of Collinsella sp. AM23-17. NCBI lineage: Bacteria > Bacillati > Actinomycetota > Coriobacteriia > Coriobacteriales > Coriobacteriaceae > Collinsella > Collinsella sp. AM23-17. The sequence continues at coordinate 115,033 of NZ_QRHU01000003.1, forward strand.
GGAGCTGGCCGAGAGCAAGCTGCTCAAGGTCACGGCACGCGAGGTCAAGTCGAGCTACAAGACGTTGACCGAGTTTATGGTCGAGGCCTATAACGAGGCCGAGGAAGTGTGCCAGGCCGGTGGCCAGGCTGCGGGCGTGCCCACGGGCTTCCCGTCGCTCGACCGCATGCTCATGGGTTTCCGCGAGGGTCAGCTCATCATTATCGGCGCTCGCCCTGCTGTGGGTAAGACGTCGTTCGCCCTGAATCTGGCGCTCAACGCTGCCGCTGCCGGTTATACCGTCGGCTTCTTCTCGCTGGAGATGTCGGGTAAGGAAATTGCCCAGCGTCTGATTTGCGCCTATGCGATGATCTCGATCAGTGACTTCCGCATGGGCCGCATTAGCCCCGAGCAGTGGGCCAATATCAACGAGGCCACGCAGACCTTGTCTAAGCTCGACATTCTGATTGACGATACGCCCGGCACCACAGTGACTGAGATTCGCGCAAAGAGCCGCCGCATGCTCCACAACAAGGAGAAGGCCATCATCATCCTGGACTACCTGCAGCTGGTGAGTCCTCCGCCGGGACGTCGTTCCGAGAGCCGCACCGTCGAGGTCTCCGAGATGTCGCGAGGTCTGAAGATTATGGCCAAGGAGCTCAAGATTCCGCTGATCGCGCTGTCGCAGCTGTCGCGTCAGGTCGAATCCCGTACCGGCAAGCGCCCGCAGCTGTCCGACCTCCGTGAATCGGGCTCCATCGAGCAGGACGCCGATATCGTTATGTTCTTGGACCGTTCTGCCGACGAGGCCGAGGCCTCGCGCGACGATCGACCCGATGAGGGCGTCACGCGTATCGTCGTGGCCAAGAACCGTTCGGGCCCGATCGGCGACGTCGACTTGATGTTCCTGCCGGCATCCACCAAGTTCTATGAGCTTGATGGGGCGCATACCGAGGAGTAGGACAGGCGCCCGTTGCACGGGTATACTGGGAATGTTTTGTGCTTCTGCGCGCCGGCGTGGCGCGTAGACAGTCCATGAATGTAAGGAGTAAACATGCCGTCAACCGTTTTGGTCGGTGCCCAGTGGGGCGATGAGGGCAAGGGTAAGATTTGCGACCTGGTCGCCGGCGACTTCGATGCCGTCGTGCGCTATTCGGGCGGTAATAACGCCGGCCACACCATCGCCGTCAACGGCAAGAAGTACGGCCTGCACCAGGTGCCCTCCGGCATCATGTATTCCGACCATGTGTCGGTGATCGGTAACGGCTGCGTCGTCAACCCCAAGGTTGTCCTTGAAGAGATTGACATGTTCGAGGCCGACGGCATCACCACCAAGAACCTCAAGATCAGTGGCAACGCGCACATCATCATGCCGTACCACATCGATCTGGATGGTGCTTTTGAGCAGAAGCTCGGCAAGAAGAACATCGGTACCACCAAGCGCGGCATCGGTCCGTGCTACCAGGACAAGATGGCCCGCATCGGCCTGCGCATGCAGGACATGCTGGACGAGGCGCTGTTCCGCGACAAGCTGGAGACCGCTCTTGCCCGCGTGAATCCCGAGCTCGAGCTCATCTACCACCTGCCCACCTACACCGTGGACCAGATCTGCGACGAGTACCTGCCCATGGCCGAGCGCCTGCGCCCCTACATCACCGAGACGAGCCTGCTGCTCAACAACATGATCGATGAGGGCAAGGACCTGCTGTTCGAGGGCGCCCAGGCCACGCTGCTCGATATCGATCACGGCACCTATCCGTACGTGACATCTTCCAACTGCACCGCCGGTGGCGCCATCACCGGCTCCGGCGTCGGTATGAAGAATGTCGACCGCGTGCTGGGCGTCATGAAGGCCTATATCACCCGCGTCGGTTCGGGCCCCATGCCCACCGAGCTTTCCTATGAGTCCGAGGCCGGCCACACGCTGACCGAGGAAGGCTATGAGTACGGCGTGACCACCGGCCGTCGCCGTCGCTGCGGTTGGTTCGACGGCCCCATCGCCAACTACGCCTCGCGTGTCAACGGTCTCACCGATATCGCCCTGACCAAGCTCGACGTGCTTTCGGCCTTCGACACCATCAAGGTGTGCGTGGCCTACGACGTCGACGGCGAGCGTTACACGAGCGTGCCCGAGCATCAGGTGCGCTTTGAGCAGGCCAAGCCCATCTACGAGGAGCTCCCTGGCTGGAAGTGCGATATCACCGGTTGCCGCAGCTTTGACGAGCTGCCGCAGGAGGCTCAGGACTACGTGGCGTTTATCGAGGATCTGGCACACACCCGCGTGACGTTCATTGGCGTCGGCGCCGATCGCGAACAGATCATCAACCGATTCTGGAAGTAATCGGTACTATTCGGTTATTGCAATATACCCCTTTGCAGCCCAAGCGGGCGGCCGAGGGGTATATTTGCTTGCAAAGGGCTCGCGCGGAGCGAGCCATTCATCCATAGAGGAGGCACCCTTGAAGGCGGACACTCAAACCATCGACATCCTGTTGTTGGGCAGCGGCGGCCGCGAGCACGCTTTGGCAGCTAAGCTCGCAGCATCACCGCGCGCCGGCAAGCTCTACATTGCGCCGGGTAACGGCGGCACCGCGAGCTGCGGCGAGAACGTGGTTCTCGACGATTGCGATCCTGCGGCCGTGGCGGCGTTTGCCCAGAGCCATGGATGCGGACTCGTGGTGATTGGCCCCGAGGCTCCGCTCGTGGCGGGCGTGGCCGACGCCGTGCGCGCGGTGGGTATTCCCTGCTTTGGTCCGGGTGCCGAGGGTGCCCAGATGGAGGGCTCCAAGCTATTCTCCAAGCAGCTCATGGAGCGTGCCGGCATTCCGACGGCCGCCTACGGCTCGTTTACTGACGAGGCTTCGGCTCTTGCCTATGTGCGCGAGCAGGGTGCCCCGCTGGTCGTGAAGGCTGACGGTCTGGCCGCAGGCAAGGGCGTTATCGTGGCGACTGAGCTTGAGCAGGCCGAAGAGGCCGTGCGCGAGTGCTTTGGCGGCACCTTTGGCGATGCCGGCAACACCGTGGTTATCGAGGAGATGCTCGTTGGCCCCGAATGCTCGCTTTTGGCCTTTACCGACGGCAAGACCGTGCGTCCCATGGCCACCTCGCAGGATCACAAGCGCGCGCTCGAGGGCGATCTTGGCCCCAACACGGGCGGCATGGGCGTTTACAGCCCGGTGCCTATCGTGACCGACGAGGAGCACGCCACCATGGTGAAGGTCATGGAACAGACCGTGGCCGAGCTTGCTGCCGAGGGCATCGACTACCGCGGCTGCCTGTACGGCGGCTTTATGCTCACGCCTGCCGGTCCCAAGGTACTGGAGTTCAATGCCCGCTTTGGCGATCCCGAGACACAGGTCGTGCTGCCGCGCCTTAAGAATGACCTGGTCGAGGTCATGCTGGCCTGCGCCAACTGCGAGCTCGATCAGATTGAGCTCGACTGGCGTGACGAGTGGGCCGTGGCCGTTGTCCTGACGAGTGCGGGCTATCCCGGCAGCTACGAGAAGGGCAAGGTCATCACCGGTATCGCCGATGCCGAGGCCATGGAGAACGTGACCGTGTACCATGCGGGCACTGCCGTGGTGGACGGCCAGCTCGTGACCAATGGTGGCCGCGTGCTTGCCGTGACCGCTCTGGGCGACACGTTCGAGAACGCTCGCAACCTTGCCTACGAGGCCTGCGAGAAGATTGATTTTGAGGGCAAGACCCTGCGTCACGACATCGGCCTGCGCGCGCTGCGCGGCCGCGACGCCTGGGATGCCTAAAATCCGAGAGGAATGAGACGGATGGACGAGAAGAACGAAGAACTCGTGGACGCGCAGATCGTCGAGGAGGACAGCCGCGCGTACGGACACGCCGAGGGCGAGCCGGGTGGCGAGGTTGTCGACGAGCCGATGCTGGTGCTGGGCGATGACGACCCGCACGATGCCGAGCTGCACGAGAAGATTCTTTCGGAGGAGTGCGCCTGGAAGGGCAAGATCCTCGACGTCCACCGTCTTGAGGTTGAGCTGCCCAACGGTCACCGCTCCGCCCGCGATGTGATTCGCCATCCGGGCGCGGCGGCCGTTGTGGCGCTTACCGAGAGCGGCAAGATCGTGCTGGTGCGTCAGTACCGCACCGCCATCGACCGCGTGACGGTTGAGATTCCCGCCGGCAAGCTCGATCCGGGCGAGGACCCGCTCGATTGCGCCAAGCGCGAGCTGCACGAGGAGACGGGCTTTAGGGCCGGCCGCATTCGTTTTTTGACGTCGATTGTCACGACCTGCGGCTTCTGCGACGAGATCATTCATATCTACCTGGCCACCAAGCTCGAGTTCGATGCGCCCAACCCCGATGATGACGAGTTCGTCAACGTGGACCTCGTGCCGCTGCACGAGCTGATCGACGCCGTGCTCGATGGCAAGATCGAAGATGCCAAGACCGTCGTAGGCGCCTTGGCCTGCGATAGCATCGCGCATCGACTTGGTGGTTCTGAGCTGTAACGAGCGGGGATGATCCTGCGGGTTTGTATAAGTCAGCGAAAGTGCTCCATTTGAGACAAGGTGGCCTAAAAGAGGAGGGAAGCGTATGGATATACGCGACCGACGATTGAAGGCCAGATTGTCCAAATGGAGCACTTGCAGCGTCGAGACGAAACGCGGTTTGGTAAAACCGCGTAAGGTGATTATGTTTAAGAGGTTTCTTTCGTATTACAAGCCCCAGATGGGGCTTTTTGTTGCCGATACTGTTTGCGCCCTGGTGCTTGCCGCCATTGACCTGGCGTTTCCCATTATCCTGCGCAATCTGACCGGTGGGCTGTTTACCCAGGGCCAGGCGGCCATCATGCAGGCGCTCGGTATGATCGCGGTTGGCCTGGTACTGATGTATGCCATCCGTTGTGCCTGTCGCTACTTTGTGAGTTACTGGGGCCACGTGATGGGCGCGCGCATGGAGTCCAAGATGCGCGAGGACCTGTTCGATCAGTACGAGCGCTTTAGCTTTGCGTACTTCGATCGCAACAGCTCGGGTGACATGATGAGCCGCGTGGTCAACGACCTGTTCGATATCTGCGAGGCGGCACACCACGTGCCCGAGTGGATTATCATCTGCGGCATCGAGATCGTCGGCTCGTTTGTGATCCTCTTTGCTATTGCCCCGGCGCTGGCTCTTGCCATGGCCGTGGTGACGGCGGCTTTTGCGGTCATCATGTTTTGGCAGAACATGCGCATGCGCGAGGTCTTTAGCGACAACCGCAAAAAGATCAGCGGTATTAATGCTCAGCTGCAGGATTCGCTGGCAGGCATGCGCGTGGTCAAGAGTTTTGCGAACGAGGAAGCTGAGCGTTCCAAGTTCCGTGCCTCTAACGACCGCTATCTTTCGTCCAAGGAGAATATGTATCACGCCATGGGCGTCTACACTGCGACGTATGGCCTGCTCTCGGGCGTGTTGTACGTGATCGTGGTGCTGCTGGGTGGTTGGCTGGTGGCGCAAGGCCAACTGCAGGCGGTCGATATGGCAACCTTCGCGCTCTACATTTCGCTGTTCTGCACCCCGCTCGAGACGCTTGTGAACTCGGCTGAGACGTATCAGAAGGCCATTGCCGGCTTTAAGCGCATGGACGAGGTGCTTTCGACCGCCCCGGATATCCAGGACAAGCCGGATGCCGCGGACCTGCAGGTGACGGCGGGCGCGGTTGAATATCGCGACGTGTGCTTTAGCTACGAGGATGTTGAGTTGGGTGGCGGCGAAGAGGCTCGTCCCGTGATTGACCATATGGATCTGTCCATCAAGCCCGGACAGACCATTGCCCTGGTCGGCCCCTCGGGTGGTGGCAAGTCCACAACGTGTTCGCTGCTGCCGCGCTTTTATGACGTGGCGGACGGATCCATTAGCATCGACGGCCAGGACGTGCGCGATGTGACGCAGCAGAGCCTGCGCCGCGCCATCGGCCTGGTGCAGCAGGATGTCTACCTGTTTGACGGAACAATCGGCGAGAACATCGCCTACGGCAAGCCGGGCGCTACGGCAGAAGAGATCGCCGAGGCCGCCCGTCGCGCCAACATCGATGCCTTTATCGAGTCGCTTCCACAGGGCTATGACACGGTCGTGGGCGAGCGCGGCAGCCGTCTTTCGGGCGGCCAAAAGCAGCGCGTTGCCATTGCGCGTGTGTTTCTCAAGAACCCCAAGATCCTGATTTTGGACGAGGCGACGAGTGCTTTGGATAACGAGAGCGAGGAGGCGGTGCAGGAGTCACTCGAAGAGCTGGCACGCGGCCGCACCACGATTATCATCGCCCATCGTCTTTCGACCATTAAGCATGCCGATGAGATTGCGACCGTTGAGCATGGTCGCGTTGTGGAGCGTGGCACGCACGAGGAGCTTCTCGCCCGTGGCGGCACCTATGCCCGTTACTATCGAATGCAGTTCGAAGGTGCGCGTGCGCACGAGCTCGACTGATTGATATGACAGGAAGTTTATGGCTGACAAGAACCCTTTGACTCCGGAAGAAGTGACGGAGTTATTCTCCGAAATCGATGCATCCGGCGTCTTGGATCCCACGCTTGCCAAAAAGCGAACCGAGCGCATGCGTGAGAAGGAGGCTGCGGCCAAGCGCGGTGACAAAGCGGCGCTAGCGCAGCTGCGCAGCGAGGACCGCGCGAGCCAGGCAAAACATATCGACCCGCTGTCCGAGGACGATCCTTCGGGCTCGCAGGTGAGCCATACCATTACGAAGACCGCGATGGCCGTAGTCATTGGTATTTTGGTGCTGATCGTGGGCATGCAGATCGGCTACGGCGTGATGCGCCGTCTGAATACCGCCAACCTGTCCGAGAGCGTTTCGGTGGATACCGTCTCGACCGCGCTCAAGGGTGGACTCGAATGGGGCAACGGCTTTACGCAGTTCCCGCTCGACTTTACCGTCGATGAAGCCGATGAGCGTACGGGCACGGTCGAGGTAACGGTGTTGGACACATCGTCTGCCAACGAGCTCGAGCTGCTGTCCAACGGGCAGATTCAGGCCGCGGCACTTGCGACCAACGCGCTGCTCAACGATAAGATTGACCGCGTGGTGTATAACGTTCAAGCCTATATCGACGAGGATAGCAATATTCAGCACGATTCCTTCTTTGGCATGTTCCCCGCGCGGGGCCACCAGAGCGCCATCCTGACGTTCGTGTGGACCAAGAGCTCATCCAACGCTACGAGTATCGACTGGAAGATGCGCATCGTGAGTATGGACGACACCATCGCCGAGCGCATTCAGAAGCAGGTGAACTCGGTGTCGTCGTTGATTGAGGACCCGGTGGTGAGCCAGACCAAGATTGACGAGGAAAAGGCCGAACGTGACCTGGAGCATCGTCTGCATGGCCGCGAGATTTTCTGCGGCGGCAAGCCCGACCGAACGCCGTCCGATCTGCTGGAACAGGACAAGAAAAAGTAAGACGCCATCATCCCGCGTGAGCCACAAGCCCACGCGGGATGATTTTTCTGGGACGGGGATTAAAAAATCATTATGCATAGAAAGTCATAATTATCATTTCGTAAACATTTCGATGAAATTAACGCCATGAGGCATGCTTGCGGTTACAATACCGCGAGGCCTAACTGCACACCTTTAAGCCGGTCCTGTGAGACCGGGAAGGAGAACTATGGCGAACAACCATATTGCGGGCGCTGCCGCCCGCACCATCGCGCCCAGCGAGCTGTGCCAGCGTATGCTGGCCAAAACCAGCAAGGGCGCTTGCGGTCCCTGCACCCTGTATCTTGAGGATGGGACCATTTTTTATGGACGCGCATGCGGCGCCGAGGGCACCGCGACCGGCGAAGTCTGCTTCAACACCTCGCTCGAGGGCTACTTTGAGGTTATGACCGACCCGAGTTATGCCGGCCAAATCGTAACCATGACCTATCCGCAGATCGGCAACTACGGTATCGACGAGACCGACGTCCAGTCGGCCTTCCCCGGCGACGCCGTGCGCCCTGCGAGCGCTCCGGCTATGCGTGGCATGATCGTTCGCGACATGTGTGCCACGCCTTCTAACTGGCGCTCGGCCGTCAGCGTACCGGAGTACCTGCGCGCTCACGGCATCGTCGCTATCGAGGGTGTCGACACCCGCGCTCTGGTGCGCCATCTGCGCGACAATGGTTCCAAGATGGGCATTATCTCGACCGAGATCTTCGACGTCGACGAGCTTGCCGAGCGCTTGTCCGCTGCGCCCACGCTGGTAGGCGAGAACCTCGTCAAGACCGTAAGTTGCCCCGCGCCTCACGAGTTTGTGGCCGCCGACCTGCCTGCCACGCATGACTTTGCGCTTGCGGCTGCCGCTCCTGCCCGTCACAAAGTGGTCGCCTACGACTGCGGTGTGAAGCGCGGTATTCTGGAGGGCCTGGTCCGTGCCGGCTGCGATCTCACCGTCGTGCCGTGGGATACGCCCGCCCAGCAGGTGCTCAACATGAATCCCGATGGCGTCTTTTTGTCCAACGGCCCCGGCGACCCCGATGCCGTGGTGGAGACCTATGAGCAGGTACAGCAGCTGATCGGCAAGGTGCCGGTCTTTGGCATTTGCCTCGGTCACCAGATGATCAGCCTGGCCTGCGGCGCCCAAATGGAAAAGCTTAAATTCGGTCACCGTGGCGGTAACCAGCCGGTTATGAATCTGGTGAGCCGTCGCGTGGAGATCACCGCGCAAAACCACGGCTTTGGCCTGCTGTTCCCCAGTCTGGGCAAACTGATTCCGGAGCTTTCCGGCGGCGAAACCGAGCATGCGGCCGGCGGCGACCTGCGCGCCTGGGTGCGTCGCGGCATCGCGCCGGTCGTGATGAACGAGCGCTTTGGTCGCATTCGCCTGACACATGTGAACCTCAACGACGGCACCGCCGAGGGCATCCAGCTGCTCGACGCCCCGTGTTTCTCGGTCCAGTACCACCCCGAGGCTTCGCCTGGCCCCACCGATGCCCACTATCTCTTTACCGCCTTTACGCGACTCATGGACGGCGAGGAGAACTACCTGGACATCGACACCGCGAAGGACCGCCTCGCCGGCTGGAATTTCGCCGAGTCCGAGAACGCTGCGACCGAGGAGAACTAACATGCCGAAACGTACCGACATCAAGCGCATCCTCGTTATTGGTTCGGGCCCCATCGTTATTGGCCAGGCCTGCGAGTTTGACTACTCCGGCGCCCAGGCCTGCAAGGTGCTCAAGGAGGATGGCTTTGAGGTCATCCTGGTCAACTCCAACCCGGCGACCATCATGACCGACCCGGGCTTGGCCGACCGCACCTATGTCGAGCCCATCACCGCCGAGTTTATCGAGCGCGTAATCAAGAAAGAGCATCCGGACGCGCTGCTGCCCACGCTGGGTGGCCAGACCGGTCTGAATGCCGCCGTCGAGCTGGCGAAAGACGGCACGCTGGACAAGTACGGCGTCGAGATGATCGGCTGCGACCTGGCCGCTATCGAGCGCGGCGAGGACCGCAAGCTCTTTAACGAGGCCATGGCCGAGATCGGCCTGGAGGTCGCGCGCTCGGGCTATGCCTACAGCGTGGCCGACGCCGAGGCTATCGCCGAGCGCGTGGGCTATCCCTGCGTGCTGCGTCCGAGCTTTACCCTCGGCGGCGCCGGCGGCGGCATCGCGCACACCCACGAGGAGCTCGTCTCCATCGTGAGCCAGGGCCTTGAGCTCTCGCCTGCCCATGAGGTGCTGGTCGAGGAGTCCATCGAGGGTTGGAAAGAGTATGAGATGGAGGTCATGCGCGACCACGCCGGCAACGGCATCATCGTGTGCCCCATCGAGAATCTCGACCCCATGGGCGTGCACACCGGCGACTCCATCACCGTGGCGCCGGCGCAGACACTAAGTGACCTTGAGTACCAGCGCATGCGTGTCGCGTCGCTCGCCATTCTGGAGAAGATCGGCGTCGAGACCGGCGGCTCCAACGTGCAGTTTGCCGTGAACCCCCAGACCGGCCGCCTGATCGTCATCGAGATGAACCCGCGCGTGAGCCGTTCGTCCGCACTGGCCTCCAAGGCCACGGGCTTCCCCATCGCCAAGGCCGCCGCTCGCCTGGCCGTGGGCTACACGCTCGACGAGATCGTCAACGACATTACCAAGGCAACGCCTGCCTGCTTTGAGCCCACGATTGACTACTGCGTGGTCAAGGTGCCGCGCTTTGCCTTCGAGAAGTTCAAGGGTACCGACCCCACGCTCACCACGCGCATGAAGGCCGTGGGCGAGATCATGGCGATCGGCCGCACCTTTGAGGAGGCCTTTGGCAAGGCCATGCGCTCGCTGGAGGACGGACATCAGGGCATTTGCGCCGGTGGCAAGGAGGGTGCCGACAAGCTGAGCGACGACGAGCTCGCTCAGGCCGTGGCAACCCCGACCGAGCACCGCATCTTCTTTGTGGTCGAGGCCCTGCGCCGTGGCTGGGACATCGCCCGCATCCATGCCATCTGCGGTATCGATCCGTGGTACCTCAACCGTATCAACGACATGGTGCAGGTCCAGGAGAGCATCCGCGGCCTGCGCGTGGAGGATATCGACGCCGACGCGATGCGCCTGCTCAAGCAGTACGGCACGAGCGACGCCGAGATTGCCGCGCTGACCGGCTCCGATGAGCGCTTTGTGCGCGCTTACCGCAAGGGCCTGGGCGTGGTTCCCAGCATGAAGACGGTCGATACCTGCGCGGCCGAGTTCTCGAGCGCCACGAAGTACCACTACAAGACGTACGAGAACATCTACCGCACGAGCCCGGATGCCAAGAAGTGCGTGGCTCCCGACGAGACCACGCCGGCGGACAAGCCCAAGGCGATGATCCTGGGCGCCGGCCCCAACCGCATTGGCCAGGGTATCGAGTTCGATTACTGCTGCGTGCACGCGAGCTACGCGCTGGCGGCTCGCGGCTTCGAGACCATCATGGTCAACTGCAATCCCGAGACCGTCTCGACCGACTATGACACGTCCGACCGTCTGTACTTTGAGCCGCTCACCTACGAGGACGTCATGGACGTTATCGATGTCGAGCGCCCCGACGGCGTCGTGGTGACGCTCGGCGGCCAGACCCCGCTTAAGCTGGCGCGCATGCTCGAGGAGAGCGGCGTGAACATTATGGGCACAAAGCCCGACGCCATCGATTTTGCCGAGGACCGCGAGCGCTTTGCCGCCCTGCTCGACAAGCTGGGCATTATGTACCCGCCGGCGGGTCAGGCCACCTCGTTTGAGGAGGCCGAGGCCGTGGCCGCGCACATCGGCTACCCGCTGCTGGTGCGTCCGAGCTACGTGCTGGGCGGCCGCGGCATGATGATCGCCTACGATGCCGAGCATCTGCGCGATTACATGGCAGAGGCTGCGCGCATCAGCCCCGACTACCCGGTGTATCTGGACCGCTTCCTGGAGGGCGCAATCGAGTCCGATGTCGACGCCCTGTGCGATGGCGAAGAGGTATACATCGGCGGCATCCTGGAGCATATCGAGGAAGCCGGTATTCACTCCGGCGACTCCGCGACCTGCATCCCGCCGTTCAGCTTTAGCGAGAGCCTGCAGGCGAAGCTCCGCGAGACCACGCGCCGCATCGCGATGGCGCTGGGAGTCCGCGGTCTGGTCAACGTGCAATATGCCATCAAGGGCGAGACCGTCTACGTGATCGAGGCCAACCCGCGCGCCAGCCGTACCGTGCCGTTTATCTCCAAGGCCACCGGTGTGCCGCTGGCCAAATGCGCGGCGCGCATCATGGCAGGCGATTCCATCGCGAGCTTGGGCCTGCCGAGCGACGAACGTCAGCTGGACTGGTTCTGCATGAAGGAAGCCGTCATGCCCTGGGGTCGTTTCCCGGGCGCCGACGTCATCCTGGGGCCCGAGATGAAGTCGACGGGCGAGGTCATGGGTATCGCCAAGAGCTATCCCGAGGCATACGCCAAGACGCAGCTGGCGATTGACTACAAGCTGCCCGACCCGAGCGTCGGCAAGGTGTTCATCAGCGTGTGCGACCGCGACAAGCGCCACATCCTTTCGGTCGCCCGTATCCTGCGCTACCTGGGCTTTGACATCTGCTCCACCGAGGGTACGGCGCGCGTGCTGCGTGGAGGCAACGTGACGTGCGAGGTCGTGGAGAAGATTAGCGGCCCGCACGACGGCGAGCGCCCCAACATCGGCGACCTCATCGCCGATGGCAAGATCGCGGTGATCATCAACACGCCGTACGGTCCGGGCTCGCGCGGCGACGGCTATCTGCTGCGCACCGAGGCAGTGCGACGCGGTGTGACCTGCGTGACCGCGATGTCTGCCGCCAACACGTACGTGAGTGCCATCGAGGCGGTGCGTGAGGACCAGCAGGGTCACGGCAGCGCCAACGACATGGGCATGGACGTCATCGCCCTGCAGGACCTGCCGCAGCACACGGTGTAGGTTGACCTGGCCGGCCGGGGCGGAGGGGGCTGAGTTTCCCCCTTCGCTCCGGCTGCAAGCAGAGTCGCTCAGTGGGAAACTCAGCCCCCTC
>NZ_QRHU01000030.1:0-20213 GCF_003470945.1 Collinsella sp. AM23-17
GCCGTGTTCCGCTATGCGGTTGTCAATTTGCGAAAGAAATTATGCGTCACCGCTTGCGCTGCTTGCCCTTGGTCTCCTGGGGCTTGTCGCCCTGTTTTGCTTCGGCAGCGGCCTTTTCTGCCTTCATCTTCTTGCGTTTGGTCTCGATGCGGAGTTTTTTGTTGATGCGCGCCTTAAGGAAGGGACCGAACTGCTCGGCATCGCCGCGGACAAAGGTGTCCTTAGGGATCGTCACGCCCTGGTCGGCGAACATGGCCACAAAGATGCGCTCGCCGTCGAGCACGTGGTCGAGCTTTTCAAACGGGAAGAACTGCGACTTGCCGCTCGTGCCCCAAACCATCAGGCCGTCCTCGTTGGCGGCGACGCGGCGATAGCGGCCACCCATGGACTCGTCGGCCTCAACGGCGTCGATAAAGTCGCGGGCGAGGGTGTGGTGCAGGTTTTTGCTCCACCAGGCCAAAAAGGCGCCGAATACGATCAAGACGACGCCAAACTTGATCCAGTTGCCGCCGGCCACCAGCATGCCGATGCCGATGAGCGCGGCAATTGCCGCGGCGACATACAGCGAGCCGCGACGCCTGGGCGAGGCGACCAGGCGGGCGAAGTCGGTGACGAGGTCGTTTTCGTATTGGTACTCGTTGAGGTACAGGATGCCGTCGTCGGCTGCGGCCTGCTCCTCGAGCGCGACCTCGACCTGGTCGGCTGCTTCGGAGGGAATGAGGTTGCTCTCTGCGTCTGCCATGCTCTTTGGACTCCTATCGCGGCGGGCTCGCCGTACGGGTTATTATGGAATGCAGTATGCCGTGCGACCGCATGGCCGCCGCGGCAACAAGACTCAGTATACCCGGGGGAGCACCCATGGAATCGTTGTACCGAAAGTATCGCCCGCTCACCTTTGACTCCGTGGTGGGCCAGCAGCATATCGTCTCGACGCTCGAGCACGCCATCACCGAGGGGCGCCTGTCCCACGCCTACCTGTTCTGCGGACCGCGCGGCACGGGCAAGACCACCATGGCGCGCATTCTGGCCAAGGCGCTGCTGTGCCGCAATGCCGAGGCGGCGCGCGCCGAGGGTGCAAGCGGCTGCATGCCCGACGGTACTTGCGAGGAGTGCGAGCTCATTGCCGAGGGTAACCACCCCGATGTCTACGAGCTCGATGCCGCCTCCCGCACGGGCGTGGACAATGTGCGCGAGGAAATCATCAACTCCGTCAACTTTGCCCCGGTGCGCGGCAAGTACAAGATCTATATCATCGACGAGGTCCACATGCTCACGACGGCGGCGTTCAACGCGCTGCTCAAGACGCTCGAGGAGCCGCCGGCACACGTGATCTTTGTGCTGTGCACCACCGACCCGCAAAAGATTCTGGAGACCATCCTCTCGCGCTGCCAGCGTTTCGATTTCCATCGCATCGGCAACGAGGATATCGAGCGTCGCCTGGCATACGTGTGCGAGCAGGAGGGCTTCGATTACGACGATGAGGCGCTGGCTATCGTGGCGCGCCATGCCAAGGGCGGTATGCGCGACGCGTTGTCCACGCTGGAGCAGCTGAGCGTCTTTGGCAACGGTTCTGTGCATGCGGACGACGCCCGCTCGCTTTTAGGCGAGGTTTCGGACCAGATTCTGGGCGAGTTTTCCCGCGCCATTGCCGATCGCGATGTTGCCGAGCTCTATGGACTGATCCGTGCGCAGGTCGAGGAAGGAAACGACCTGCTGGAGCTGACGCGCGACCTGGTAGCGCATGTGCGTGACGTGTACGTTGCCTGCGTTGCCGGTGCCCGTGCCGAGCTGTTTGAGGGCGGCTCCGAGCAGGCCGAGGCGCTTGCTGCCGAGGCCGCTGCCTTTGGCGAGCATCCTGCCGACCGCCTGGCCCGCGTGCTGACGGTGCTCGACGATGCCGCACTGGAGATGAGGGGCGCGAGCGACGTGCGCCTGGTGCTCGAGATTGCCTGTACGCGTCTGGCACGTCCCGAGGCTGATTTAACGATTGAGGCATTGGCCGAGCGCGTGGCTCGCTTGGAGGCCATGGTTGCCAACGGCGCCGTGCCGGCGAGCGTGGCTGCTGCTCAGGCCGCCGCGCCTGCAGCATCCGTACCCGCTGCTGCCCAACAGCCGACGCTCATTTCGGGCGCTCGTGCTGCCGCTCCGGCGGCATCCGCTGCCCCCGCTGCTACGTCCGCGCGCCAGGGCGGTATGCCTTGGGACCGTGGTGCTGCTGTTCCGGCTGCCCAGCCTGCGTCCCGTTCTGCGTCCGTGTCAGCTTCCAAGCCTGCAGCGCCTGCACCTCAGCCTGCGCCAACTCCGACGCCTCAGCCCGTTGCGGCCCCCGCGCCTGCCACCGCTCCGGCACCTAAGCCCCAGTCCAACAATGCCGCCCAGGTTGCCGCCGCCGGTACTGCCGAGACGCCCGCGGTCGATGATGCCGGAGAGCTGCAGCGCAAATGGGCCGAGGTTGTCGAGCGTGTCAAGGCGCGTCAGGCTTCCTACGCAGGGCTTTTGCTCAACGCTCGCGCCACGGCCGACGACGGCTCCAAGCTCACGGTCTCGTTCCCCGCGGGCTCGACCTTTGCCATGAAGATGCTCGGACGCGCCGACACGCAGTCGGTGGTCCTGCCGACAGTCAGTGCGGTCTTCGGTCGTCGTACCGTCGACTATGTCCTGAATGGGGGTGGCACGCCGGCTCCTCAACATGAGGAGCATTCTCCATCTGCACGGGCTGCGGTATCTGCGGACCCGCAACCCGTGTCCTCGGCGGCCCCTGTATCCTCGAGCGCCAGCGCTCCACAGCAGCAAGCGACGCCGGTGATGGCACCGACCCCGTCGGCGCCTGAACCCGTTGCGCCCAAACCGGCTGCTCCGGTCCCCGGGCCTAAGCCCGCCGCCGCGCCTGCGCCCAAGTCATCCGACCTGGCTAAGGCCCCCTGGCTGCGCTCCGACAACCCCGCCGGCGCTCCTGCCACAGGCAAGCTCCCGACCGAGCCCGCACCCCGAGCGCCCGAGCGCGCGTCCGCTCCCAAGGCTCAGCCCGCCGCGCCGTCTGCGCCGTGGGAATCCGAGCGGGTTCCCTACGACGATGTCATGGTCGGCGGTTTTGCTGCCGATGCCGGCGGGGACGATCTGCCCCCGTTCGACGTGCCGGGTGCGGCGTCCGCGCCCAAGCCCGCTGCAACTGCCCCCAAAGAGGAGGACGCTCCTGCGGCTCCCTGGGAGTCCAACCCCGGCGCGGGCAGCCCCTTCGGCCATCAAGGCGCAGCCCCAAGCATCCCGCAGACCGAGGACGAAGCCAAAGCCCTCATCCGTAGCGTCTTCGGCCAGTCCACCATCTTCAAACCGGTGGAGTAGCTGTACGGGCGGGTATACTGCTCAGGAAGAGACTTCTTTGAACGGAGCGAGCTTATGATGTGGGAATATGTCCGCCTCGAGGACGATACGCAAGTTTCGTATTCCGAAGTCCGTGAGGACAACACGGTGAAGGTCGTTGTGGAGCGCCCGCGCGATTGGGGTTTTGACGCGGCGGAGTGTATCTTGCCGGCATTCAATTGGGTGTCACATGAGGGCTTTAGCGAAGCGGACCTCAAAGAACTCGATGATTTCGTGCGTAACAATGCCCCGCTCATCCTGCGTTTTGCCTACGAAGGCGGACGAGTCTATGCCTAGTCTCTTCCGACTCGGCCATATATCACTTTCTTTTGTCCGGGCGCATCTGTATTTCGGACATGTGTAGTGTGGTGCCGCGTATATCGCATTCGAGCAGACAAGCGCGTGACGGTCGGCCTAGGGTGCTGAGGTCGATACGATACGTCGCATGGCCGTCCGTGTACTCGACTTGCTCGGCGTTGACGGTTGCTCCGATTGTAAATAAAGAGCCCAGTTCGGCATCGACAATCTTGGAGTCCTTTATCTTGACCTTGAACTCTTGGTAGAGGGACGGGCTGTTGTAGTAAATGGTTCGGGTTCCGTCGGTGCATTCATCGGTCGTCTCCCATTTGACGACGGGCTGGTCCGAGCTGGCTATCAGCAGTTCTGCTCCAAAAGCTATGGCATGGGTGATGACAACCAGCAATGCCCAGCCGACAAAGAGATAGAGAACCACATATGCAACGGGGTGTTTTGAGCGGATGTTTTGGAGCGCGTCGGGGGCATTCATGGGGCACCTCCAAATTGCAATCTATGACAATCAAATTATACCCTGCCGCCATGTGCTCCGCCTCGAGCAGCGGTTTGGCATTTAGCTATTTAGTGGCACACATGAAATGCCGGATTCGGCTCTACTAGATTGAGTATGCGATATTATGCAACCTTGCATAATTCGGCCTTGCATAATCTTTGCGCGTGGTTTGTATTGGAGGACATGTATATCGACTGAGGTAGCGTGTCCGCCCCGCTTGCTTGCCCCGCGCCGTGGTACGATTTTTGAGTTTGAAAGTCCCGTCGCGCTCCGGCTGCCCTTGCAGCTTGTCGCGCGGCCGCACGTAAAGGAGCCATCATGGCCGGTATGAACATGCAGCAAATGATGAAGCAGGCTCGCAAGATGCAGGAGCAGCTTGCCGCCGCGCAGGAAAACCTTAAGTCCCAGACCGTCGACGCCTCTGCCGGCGGCGGCATGGTCAAGGTGACCGTTAACGGCGAGATGGAGCTTGTCAACCTCACCATCGACCCCGATGCCCTCGATCCCGAGGACGTCGATATGCTGCAGGACATGATCATGGCTGCCGTCAACGAGGCCGTCCGCGGTGTCAACGAGCTTGCCAACAAGCAGATGGGCGCCATCACCGGCGGCCTCAACATCCCGGGCATGCCGTTCTAAGACACGCATATATATGAGTGCCAACCATAGTCTGCAAAAATTGCTCGATGAGCTGGGCCGTCTGCCGGGCATTGGTCCCAAGTCGGCCCAGCGCATCGCCTATTACCTGCTCGAGGCCGATGCCGAGGAGGCGCGCCGCCTGGCCGAGGCTATCCTGGAGGTTAAGCAGGAGGTTCACTTTTGCAGCCGCTGCTTTAACTACGCCACGGCCGACGAGTGCTCCATCTGCCAGGATTCGATGCGCGATACCACTCGCATTTGCGTGGTGGGCGAGCCGCGCGACGTCCAGGCAATCGAGCGCACGGGCAGCTACCATGGCCTGTACCATGTGCTAGGCGGCGTGATCAGTCCCATGGACAAGATTGGTCCCGAGCAGTTGCACATTCGTGAGCTGCTGGCACGCTTGGGCCACGAGGACATCCACGAGGTCATCATCGCCACCAACCCCAATATCGAGGGCGAGACCACGGCGAGCTACCTGGCCCGCACTATCAAGCCGCTGGGCGTTGAGGTATCGCGTCTGGCGAGCGGCCTTCCCGTGGGCGGCGACCTGGAGTATGCCGACGAGCTTACGCTTGGGCGCGCCATCGAGGCCCGTCGCACGATTTAGGTGGCGAGCCTGCTCCTGCCGTATGTCTTCATCACGACGCACGGGGTAGCCATAATTTCCCCGTGCGACTGTAAGTTTGTTGTGCAACAAAGATGCTTTGTATCCGCTTATCGCATGGATGCTTCCACTCGCATCCTTAATTTGCCCATTCGTTGCGCAACCTTTTGGGTTCGCTGATACACTCAAATATGGATTCGAATGAATGCGCCGCTCCCGAGCGGCGTGTTTTTGTTGGAGGAGAACGCATGCGGCCCGGTGGCACTCAGACAAAGCGCGGCGCCGCGGTGCGCATGCGACGCCGACTGGGCTTGGCGCCGCGGGCGTACGCACTGCTGTCTTGCTCGCTGGTGCTGGTCATAGCTGGCGTTTCTGCCTATGGCATGACCGTGCCGTCCATGATGCAGGCACATGCCGCACGCGAACCGCGCGTGGGGCATGAGGTCAAAAGTGACCTGGGGACCACGACTGGATATGCTTGGGCAAGTGTGGTCGCGCATATTGTGTTTGGCACCGGCGACGCGGACGGCGCCGAGGCCCCGGACAACGAAGTCACGCTTGCCAATGGCAAAACCATCGTGCTCACCAACACCAAGATCATCGATCGGTTGTCCAACAATAGCGTGGCGGCAACGGTGAATAAGGTCGAGCAGCAGAAGGAGCAGGACGCCCAGCAGTCCGGAAAGCCCGGTAGCTCGGATACTTCTGGCTCCGGCTCGGATTCGTCGAGTTCGGGCGGTGGCTCTGGGTCGGGTTCCTCTGCCGGAGGGTCTGGAAACGGCGGCTCGACGGGCGGCAACACTGACAACGATGCAAACTCCGGTGGCCTTTCCGCTGCTGAGGAAGAGAGCATTCACAGCTGGCTTGTGACCAAGTACAACATGCTCGACGGCTATGTTTCTCGTGCCAATGACGTGGTCTCGACCTATAACTCTACGGGAGATCCCAGGCCGTGCGACAGCCTGGTCGGGGAGATGTTTGTCATTCGAGCCGAGTTCGGTCGTCAGACATTCTCGCCCCGGTCAAAGTGGTATCAGCAGTATGCCAATCTGTGGGGCTGTTACACCAACCTATGTCAATGGGTCGGCCATTACGGCGATGATGACGTCGCGCTCGGTAACTTCAACAATAACGTGGCGGCGCTTGCCCTATGATGACCGATCTTGCATCCACCACACCACAATCGCTCGGTCGCGATCCCATGGTCGGCCTGCGCCTGGCGCGTGTCGACGGGTTTGAGCCGGCCATTGCGCTCGGTCAGGGCGAACTGCCTGCCTATCTGCGTCGTTTTACGATGCTGTTTGCCGACGATGCCGCCATGCGCCGTGGCGGTATCGGCCGCGTGACGCGTGCCGTCAACGCCCAAGGCGAGGCCGTGGCACTCAAACAGCTCATCTTGCCGACGCGCGATGAGTTTGACGACGATGCCGCTCACGAGGCGCTGGTCGCCAAGTTCAAGGCGGCGTTTCGCGAGGAATACGAATGCCATCGCGCTCTTTCGGGCCTTAAGGGCTTTCCCCGCCTCTATGGCTGGGGCGAGGTCGACGGTGTGCCTGCAATTGTCATGGAATGGGTCGAGGGCGAGACGCTTGCCCGCTTGCGTTCGCGACTTGCCGTGGACGATGCCGGACGCCTGTCGCCGCTTGTGGCGGCGCGTCTGGGTCGCGACCTGTTCGATCTGCTCTGCCGTATGAGCCTGGTGGGCGAGGGCTTTGTCCATCGCGATATCTCGCCCGCTAATATTATGGTGCGTACGGCGCGTCTACCGCTTGACCGGCAGCTTGCCGAGGGCACCTTTGACCTGTGCCTGATCGACTTTGGCTCGTCGCTGGCGCTTGAGCCTGCGTCGGCCGTGGCCGGTACCGGCGGCAAGGCGTCGTTTACGGAGCGTTATGCCACGCTGCGTCGCGCGACGGTTGCCTATGCCCCGCCCGAGATGCTCACCGACGATATTCCCGACCTGCGCGCTTTGCGTATGTCGCCGGCGATTGACGTCTATGCCGCGGCAAGCACGGTTTACGAGCTCATTGCCGGCGCCGCGCCATACGAAGCCGCGCCGAGCACTTCGGGCACCTCGGGTTCGCGCAAAAAGACGCGCGACATCGCCAGCCCCTATCGTCTCAAGATGGACACGCTGCCCGACTATCCCATTGGTGCCCATGCGCCCGGTTGCGATTTGACTCAGCTGCTTCGTCGTGAGCCCGATGTGGCGCTCGCTGCGGCCGAGCAGGCCCAGCAGCTGGGGCTTGAGCCGGATTCCGAGGAGCTACGCGATGCGCTGGCGTTTGTCGATGCCCAGCTGTTCGACGTGGTGATGGCCTGTCTGTCCAGCCATCAAAAAGATCGTCCCGAGCCGGCGGCGGTCGAGGCGGCGCTCTCGGCGTTTTGTGACCACTATGCGCAAAATGTCGGTCGTTCGCTCCGCGGCGAGCCGCTCACGCCGTGCCCCATGGATGCGTCTGGCCGCGCGGTTCGTCGCGCGCTGATGGTCGGCGCGACGGTCGTCTGTGGCGTGGTTTGGGCTGTGGTCGTGGTTTCGGCCGCGCTGCTGGCGTCGGGCGCTCGCGTGACGGCGACTTTGGGATCGCTCGTGTGGTCTGGGTCGCTACCGGGTATTATTGCCGCACTGGCGTTGGCGCTGCCAGGCATAGCCGGCGTTGTCGCGGGGGCACTTGCGCGCAATCGGCGCTCGGGCTTCCTGCAGGGTGTGCTTGCGCTTTCTGCCTGCGAGGTTCCGGTGCTGGTTGTGGCTGCATGTAGCGTATTTTCCCAACGCGCCGTGATGGGCGGCCTTGTTG
Source organism: Collinsella sp. AM23-17 (assembly GCF_003470945.1). Classification (NCBI taxonomy): domain Bacteria; kingdom Bacillati; phylum Actinomycetota; class Coriobacteriia; order Coriobacteriales; family Coriobacteriaceae; genus Collinsella; species Collinsella sp. AM23-17. Next base: position 8,213 of record NZ_QRHU01000030.1, read on the forward strand.
CCGCTCTGGTTGCAACCTATACGCTTACGTGGTTTTTGCTTGCGATGGGCTTTGCCTTTGAACTTCCCGTTTCGGCACCGCGACGTACAAAAGCCCAGATGGCGACTCCGCTTGCCGGTGGAGCCGCAGCTGCCCGTACTTTTGGCGGACCTGTCGAAGTATCGTCCGATTCTATTTCTACGACCAAGGAGGCCTAGGTCATGGCATCTCAAGTTAAGCTCACCCCATGCGGGGCCATGTTTGACATCTTTAAGCGCGCGGCGCATCTGAGCCATATCGAGCTGTGCGGCCTGGTGCTTTCGTCCCGTCCGCTCGCCGACGGCCGCAGCCCGCAGAGCCGAGCCGCCGATCGCTCTTGGGTTTCCCGCTTTATCGTTCGCGCGCCGGTCGGCACGCTTCAGCAGCGCTACTTTGCCGAATACGGTACCTCGGCTGCGCGTATTATGTCGCAACTGGCCCTGCGCCAGCGAAATCCCATGGACTCCACGGCTGTGATCAATATGGTGTGCGGTCCTGCAGGTGAACCGATGGTACGCGCGCTCGAAGAGTGCCATCAGGACACGAATCTCTATCGCAACGCGCTCGATCGCCTGTCCCAGGCGGCGGAACTCATGCCCGCCGAGCGCGCCGAGGCCGTGCTGGTGCTGTTTGTCGCCGTCGGTTGTTCGGCGGATGTGCGGTCCTCGGTGAACTATGCCATCGACTACGCGCACGCGACCTGTGGCGGAGGCACCTCCACGCCGCGTTCGCTTGGCATGTCGATGACCGCGGGCGAACGCGAACCCGCTCCGGCGCACCCCTTGGGCTTGCTGCGCGTACAAAACAGTTTTGTCGTGAGCGCCCCGCGCTGGATTCAGCCGAGTGAGCAGGGTGTTGAGATTGGTGCGCTGGCCACTGGTGAGGGCGATATTACCGACGTCGGCGACGATGTCTCGGCCCGCCATGCCCATATCTGGTGCGATGCTCAAAATATCTGGCACGTCGAGGACTTGTCGTCCACCAACGGAACCGTGGTGGTAAACGGGGCCACGCGCGTCTGCATTCAGGTCGAGCCCGGCCGTTCCGCCCAACTCAATCCCGGCGACGAGCTCAAGCTCGGCGAATCCACTACCTACGCCATCCTCTTCGGTGCCCTCTAGCCGGCAGATAGGGACGTTTCTTTTCTGCCGGCACTTGGGGACACTCCTCGGCGCGCCAGAGCCAGTCGCCCGGGGATGGAGGGGCCATTTTGGCCCTTGGCGGTCAGTCGGGGCGAAACTAGAAGATCTTTCCGATTCGCGGCTGTTCATGCTTGTAGAGCATCTAAAACAATAGGATGTTATTCTGGAATATGCCGGGTGCGTGAACTTGCCTGTCTTAGCCTTAATAAGGTATAGGGGAGTTTGGCTCAGGGGTTCCGTCTTGTTCTTCAGCGCAGTATTGTGGGACAGATTTGCTGAGATTGGCGCCTTACACCGCAGAGCGCACGGAAGGCTCTCGATTTGTGTTCTGGCCCCAGAATACAGGGCCTGATACTTACCAACTGTGGCATGGATGTAACATCTGTAGAAATCAACCCTTTTGTTGTCGACCTTTGTAAGAAAAACACTGCCATCAACTCTTTGGATGACGAAACTAGGGTGCTTGAGGGGAGCCTTTACTCCCCTCTGAGAGATGACTCATGTTTTTCGCTTGTCGTTGTGAATCCTCCGTTACTGCCGATTCCGGATGAGATTCCTTATCCCTTCGTTTGAGATGGAGGACAATCGGGTCTGGATAAAACACTTCGTATTCTTAAGGGTGGCGATACGCATTTAGAGAAAAACGGTAAATACTGCTAATAGGGGTGACGACGATGGTGCAGGGGCGACCCGCGATGCTCTCATCAATACGTCGGATACTTGGGAAATCAGGTCTAGATGCATGTATGATGATGCTGTGTGGCTATTCAATTAATCCGCGTTCCGAATGGGTGCAGGGTATAGCTGCGACATCGTATGCTTTTGACCCGGCGCGATACTCAGATATTTCTGAGGCGGTTGACGAAGTTTATACGCACTATGCCGCGCAAGGCGTTTCGGAAGTTTGCACATCTACGTTACGGGCTTAGGTTTCTTCAAGCGAGCAGGCCGGTTGCGTTATTTCGAGCGATTTTTCTAGTCTAGACGACAAAAGGCAAAGGATTTGATGGGTATAAAACGCGGACGTTTGTGGGCGGATGCTCAAATCTATTGTGGCAATCGGGCGGTTGAAAAAGATATTTCAACCGCCCGATTGCCAGGTTCGTCGGAGGAGATGTCCGATTCCGACTCTCTTGTAGGAAGAGCTTGAGATCGTATTGGCCCAAGGCAATCTTAAAGCAGTCTCATTGGCAAATCTTCGCTCCTGTTGTGTTGAGGTGTAAGGTATCAGTGATTGATGTTTTGTGGCGGGTAGATTGGGGCCTTCCTTGATTCGATGCGTTCTCTCGAGGTTCATCAGAGCAAAAGGGGCTTTCGTCTTCATTGCTATCACGGTGATTGGAACCGCTCTCTCCTATGCCATGCCATACGTGAACGGGAAATTCTTAGATTTTCTTCTCGGTAACCGCAGCGAAAGAGACGCCGTACTCTTCGCGCTCCTGGTTGCGTCAATAGGAGTTTTCTCCACCCTCTTTACTTATTTTGCAGGAACACTTTCCATTCGCATAACCACGAGACTTTCCTTTGATCTTCTCAGGGAGGCCGTCTTGCGTTTTGAAAGAGACGATTACTTGGTGAGTCGGACCATCGATCCAGCCTATACAACGCAACGGATTATTTCCGACTCCAGCGTGGTCTCATCCTTCGTTTTGGCGAATTTTATCAGTGCGCCGCTGTCCATTGTAGCCATTCCCATCGTATTGCTTATCATATGGTCAATTGATTCAACTCTCGCGGTGTTTTCCATCATTCTCCTCATCGTGTATTTCTGTGTAATTACTGGGTTGAGGAAACTTTTGTATAGGGTCACGTATGAGAAGAAAGAGGCGGACAGCGCCTTTTACGCCGCAATTGCATCGCAGCTTAATCAGATTCTCAACATTCAACTGACATCTTCGTACGGCAAGAGCGAACAAGCGCTCGACGCTGGGTTTAAGAGCTATTTTCCCAAAGTTTTGCGCTCCGGAAAGCTATCATATTCTCTGACATCGCTCGATGGTCTTTTCGCAGCGTTGTTTCAAGCGGTGATACTTGTTGTTTCCGGAGTACGAATCATTAACGGAACTATGTCAATAGGCGAGTACACTATCATCGGTACATACTTCGCGGTTCTCTTTAAGACTTTGAAAAGTATGATGTCATTGTTCAAATCCTATCAAGATGCCAAAGCATCATGGGATAGGACGGCTATCGCGACGAGAGAAAAGGAGAGATCGGGGTGGAATCGGACCGATTTAGCTAAACTCGATGAAATAAATGACATTTCGGTATCTGATTTGGAATTCTCGGTTGCCCTTCCAGACGGATCTGTCCGAGAGGTCCTCGGCGGGTTTTCTTTCAAGTTTTCCGGTCCTGGTACATATTGCATAGTTGGGGAAAACGGAAGAGGCAAGACGTCACTTCTTTACTTGATGCTCGGGCTATACTCATCGAAAGGCAAAGTAAAATACAACGGCGTGCCAATCGAAGAATGCGACTTGGATTACATACGTGCGAGAGAGATATCGTGCTGCCCACAGTCGTGCTTCGCGCCGGACGAAACGGTGAAAGAGCTGTTAGAGTATTTCGACACGCCCTTTTCTTCCTATCACCGGGGTGTAGATGGCCTACTTTCGCTGGAAAACAGCGTGAAGGAGTTGCTCGGGAAACGTTGCTCCGCGCTTTCGGGCGGTGAGCTGCGCCGAGTGTACTTATGGTCGGCGATTTCACGCAAGTCGTCAGTTTTGGTACTCGACGAGCCCACGACTGGGTTAGACGCTGTAAGCCGCGCCGAGCTTGCGGCCTATGTTAAGCGCAACAAGCAAAGCCAGCTGATCATCGTTGTCTCTCACGATGACGAGATGGTCGGCGCGGTAGAAGGGGTAGTGGATTTAGGCAGCATGTACCAGGGTAAATGATGACAAGTGTAGTGCTACCCAACTGGCAGAGATAACAAAAAGGCGATGCAGATGCACGTAGCATTCAGGCGGTTCGGACTCGGTGCCTTCACGCCATCGCAACGCTTTCAGATATAGTTCTCGTTCTCTTACTAAAGGAAACTTTAGTCTACGTCATCTTGTCGAGACAGAGGTGAAGCGAAGTGTTGTCGCGACGTATCTTATTCCAGGTGGCTCAGTATCAGCGTGAGAATCGCACCAAAGTGTACTTACGATTCTCGTGTCCCACGGACAACATGAGCTGAGCATTGAGGTTCCACCCTTTGCTGCAACTACACGGGGTTGGACGGCAATGAATATGCCGGGCCGCATACCACGCGCAGCGGGGGTCCATGTCCCAGTATGTTGCCTACAGCAGCCTCGATGTCCACGCACACATCATCTCTGCCTTCGCGTTCAATCCATTTGCCGGAGAGTGCGAGGGTTGCCAGGCCGTAGAATTCGAGCCGAACAAATGAAATGCGGTATCAGCGCATAGGATTAAACTGACGATTGCTTTGCACTGAGAATACGCTTGGAAAGCCGCTATGGGTGGCGGCCCGGGTTAAATAGAGAAGCCCGTCCGATCACTTTCATGTGGCGAACGGTCGGGCTTCTTATTCCACTTGCCAATGCTCGGCTCATATTGGAAGAAAGCTACGCTAATGTTTGCGTGACACTCCTATTTTCTCCGAAGAAAGAGTCGGATAATGAAGAATAGAATTAAAAAAGGTGCCAGATATAACGCAAGTATAAAGGCTAATCCAACGAGACCTTGCAATAATGGCATAACTCCTCCCAGACACGAGATTTTGGTATTTGTTCCCATCTTATTCTGAATTGGACCAAATAGTTCCTAGCCACAAAACTACTCGTCAACTGGATCGCACCAATCTGCTGGCAAAACACAGCTTGATTCTTTATCGACATAGCACCAATCCGCAACAGGGCACTCGGCGATGTCGTAAAAATTGCATATATCAACTCCAAGACAACAAGGCTCAACGGGAGGATGTTCATTTGAACCAACAGGATGGATATGCTTCATAACAGCTCCTCACCTTAATCCAATTAGAGACTACGTTTGATCAATGCCACAGTGATCTACAACGCAGATGCTGCCGCCATCCATGTCATAGTCGCAGTAATCGTATGCACCACAGCCATCTGCTTTATCATAAACAGTACAGATGTCAGTAATGCCCAAGAGGCAGTCAAAAGACATCGGCTTCACGCCTGCCTCGTCGCCACTTCCTGGATTAATCGGATGAATATGCTTCACGACTACCTCCCTTTGAGTGCAGAAAAACCTCAATATTGTGTATAACAAACCAAGATGTCTAGTTCACCATATTTCTAGAATGGTTTCGGCGAACGTAGCAATAAGCTTCGCAGACGGTAATCAGAAGAACGAACACCTCCACAATGGTGACAGCAATGCGCTGAACCGCTTATTCCGATACAGTAGCTTCTCGTTGATTTTTCTCCTGCGAAGATGAGTGGCGGGAAATAAGGTCAAAAGCCATCTCGTAGCACATTTTTCTATATTCACATGATGCAGGGTGTAGACTCTTGGGCAAGTAGCCGTGCTCGCCTGCAGCCTCCCAGCTACAGCCCCCACCACAGAAAGACCGAGCCCAACAGTCCGTACAGTCAATTCTTTTTTCGACACCCTGACTCCAGTTTTCAATATACCTAGTTTCGTCAATTCCGGTGACGATGTTGCCCATTTTGAATCGCATCATCCCGACAAACCTGTGACAGGGGTATACGTCCCCTTCGGGAGTCACGGAAATAAAACGCCTGCCAGCCCCGCATCCGACAAAGGCGATCCTGTTGCTCATAATCAAATCAACTGCAGTTTTCAATGTTCTAAACAAGGGCTTTTCCCCTTGATCAATCTGTTTGAGATATTGATCCGCCAAATCTATTAGGCCCGCCCTGATTTTGTTTAATGAGTGTTCGTCGAGTTTGATATTCTCATCGAATGAGCTCACGGGCGAGAAGTAAATCCTTCTGAAGCCCATCTCTTTAAACTGAAGATAGTCTTCAACAAGGTTACAGTTATTATTTGTTAAGGTCGCTCTTGCGCCGAAGGGGAACGACTCGGAAAAACGACGAACGTTTTTGTCGATATCGGAGAAAGAGCCGCCTCCCGTCTTGTACGGGCGCGATGCATCGTGCTTGCATCCTGTACCATCGAGACTAATCAGAACAGAAAACCCGTGCTCCTTGAAAGAATTCACAGCAGTGTCATTCAAAAGCGTTCCGTTGGTCGTAATAGAATAGGTAAAGTTTCTATTGGGGTATATTCTTTTTGAATAGTCGACCGTTTTCCATATCAGCGGCTCGTTAATCATGGGTTCCCCACCAAAAAAGACGATCGCAAGCGTTTCGTTTTCCGATGAACTTGCGACGAGGTAGTCGACCGCCTTGAAGGCTATCTCGTCTGTCATCAGCAGAGGAGACGTTCCATAATCTCCTTTACCGGCAAAACAGTAACTACAACCAAGGTTGCATGCATGTGAAACGTGGAGTTCGATGGATCTAAGTTTTCGAGGCGTGTCTTTTGTTAAGAAAGTCCGCTCAGACAATCGTTGATACTCATCAATGTCGTCTTCAAGTTCTGCTATGGTCGTTTGGTCGTAGCCTTTCGCAGCAAGTGACTTTGTTAGCAACTTCGAGTTGACCGTTCTTCCCGATGCTTCAAATATGCGAAGCGCATCTTCTGATGCTTGGTCAACCTGAAAGCAATTGCGAGTGACCTCATCGAAGCAGTAACGACGATCACTTACTGAGAAAAAATGCATACGTTCCTCAATTTCATGCTGGACTGGCACTAACCTTGTTTATTGTTGCGCAGCTATAAAAAACCACCAGCGGGGATTCGGTGTGCGGCCCAATCGGACTCCCAAAAGGTTCTATTTGAGACTGGCAAGCTTTGTGTTGTTGGCACTTCGACAGTGCTCTTTATTCCAACATGGAGCCTCGCAGTTTGAGTCGACTTGCCTCTGGAAGGTCCGATCTTAACTTGATTTAGGATGAAAACAGATTACAGGCGCGCTCCTCTAGAAAGAAAGGAAACCAATCGCCGCCTTTCACCAGGAAAGTTTTTATAGCCCACCTCGAGCAAAATGAAAGATGCGAGAGCGATTGGGGAACAACGCGAATCTCCCCTTTTGGGTGGGAGCGAGCCTTCAGCCACCGGCGAACGACTCGCCCTGGTCAGAATCTGGAAGTGGTGCCGGGCCGCTTGGGCCTCCCCGGTGACTTCGTGGGGCTTACCTGCCTGACGTCGAGGAGTACATCCGCAAGATTCGTTCCCTATGCCGTTTGCTCTCACGCCCGCCTTAGTTCCAAGTCGGGCGAGCCGCCGCGCTCATGCGACCCGTGGCGGCGACACGTCGACGCCGCGCTCGCTGAGCACATCTTCGGTCGCGGGCGAGCACGAGGTCGCGCCGGCGCATCCGCTGGGACTGCTGTGCGTGCAAAACGGCTACGTGGTGAGCGTCCCGCGCTGGATTCAGCCGAGTGAGGAAGGCGTTGAGATCGGCGCGCTGGCAACGGGGGAGGGTGGCATCACCGACGACGTCTCGGCCCGCCATGCCCATATCTGGTGCGATGCTCAAAATATCTGGCACGTCGAGGACTTGTCGTCCACCAACGGAACCATGGTGGTAAACGGCGCGACGAACGTCTGCATCCAGGTCGAGCCCGGCCGCTCCGCTCAGCTCAACCCCGGCGACGAGCTCAGACTTGGCGAATCCACCACCTACGCTATCCTCCTCGGCGTCGGCGCCCTCTAGTCGGCAGATGGGGACGTTCCTTTTATGCCGGCACTCCGGGACACTCCATGGCGCGCCAGGGCCAATCGCCCGGGGACGAAGCGTTCATTTTGGCCCTTGGCGGTCACCCGAGGTAAACCTTTACCGCCCACCTATATTTGTCGAAATTACACTTGGCGGCGGGGTACAATAAACCCGCATGCGGATTTCCGTTGCGGGCGCTTCCCATCGCCGGGGCGTGCCCGGGAGCATCCGACATGCGGCCTTTGCGGCGCTCGGTCATGTGCAAGACGGGTAGCTGGGCCTGTGGAGCGCGTGCAGCCCTCCTCGCCTCGGCATGCCTTCTCTCCACGCCATGTACCTGCTGCTGAGTCCGCCTGCCAGATGATTGGAAGCAACAACGAAAATCCCATCACGCCAATATCCCGGCGATCGCCGGGGCCTGTATACCTATATGAGAGGAGAGGGGTATATGGCGCGTAAGTTTAAGTCTATGGACGGCAACGAGGCGGCCGCATATGTTTCGTATGCGTACACCGAGGTAGCGGGAATTTATCCCATTACGCCGTCCAGCCCGATGGCCGACCATGTCGACCAGTGGGCGGCCCAGGGTCGCAAGAACATCTTCGGCACCCCGGTCAAGGTCGTCGAGATGGAGTCTGAGGCAGGTGCAGCCGGTACCGTTCACGGTTCGCTGGGTGCCGGTGCTCTGACCACCACCTACACGGCTTCTCAGGGCCTGCTCCTGATGATCCCGAACATGTACAAGATCGCAGGCGAGCAGCTCCCGGGCGTTTTCCACGTCTCCGCGCGTTGCGTCGCTTCGCACGCCCTGAACATCTTTGGCGATCACTCCGACGTCATGGCCTGTCGCCAGACCGGTTTCGCCATGCTCGCCGAGGGCAACGTCCAGGAGGTCATGGACCTCTCGCCGGTGGCTCACCTTGCCGCCATCGAGGGTAAGACCCCGTTCCTTAACTTCTTCGACGGTTTCCGCACCAGCCACGAGATCCAGAAGGTCGCCATGTGGGACTACAAGGATCTGGCCGAGATGTGCGACATGGACGCTGTCCAGGCTTTCCGCGATCACGCGCTCAACCCTGAGCACCCGCATACCCGCGGTAGCCACGAGAACGGCGACATCTTCTTCCAGAACCGCGAGGCCTGCAACAAGGTCTACGACGAGCTTCCCGCCGTCGTCGAGGGCTACATGAAGAAGATCAACGAGAAGCTCGGCACCGATTACGGCCTGTTCAACTACTACGGCGCTCCCGATGCCGATCGCGTCGTCGTGTGCATGGGCTCCTTCTGCGACGTGCTCGAGGAAGTCATCGACTACCTCAACGCTCACGGCGAGAAGGTCGGCCTGGTCAAGGTCCGCCTGTTCCGTCCGTTCTCCATCAAGCACTTTGTCGACGTTCTCCCCGAGACCGTCAAGAAGATTGCCGTTATGGACCGCACCAAGGAGCCGGGTTCCATCGGCGAGCCGCTCTACCAGGACGTCGTCTCCGCTCTCTACGAGGCCGGCAAGACGGGCATCAAGGTCGTCGGCGGCCGTTACGGCCTGGGCAGCAAGGACACGCCTCCCGCGTCCGCGTTCGCTGTCTTCGAGGAGCTCAAGAAGGACGAGCCCAAGCGCGAGTTCACCATCGGCATCGTCGATGACGTGACCAACCTGAGCCTGCCCGAGGCCGAGGATGCGCCCAACACCGCAGCCCCCGGCACCATCGAGTGCAAGTTCTGGGGTCTGGGTGGCGACGGTACCGTCGGCGCCAACAAGAACTCGATCAAGATCATCGGCGACCACACCGACAAGTACGTCCAGGCCTACTTCCAGTACGACTCCAAGAAGACCGGCGGCGTCACCGTCTCGCACCTGCGCTTTGGTGATTCCCCGATCCGTTCGCCGTACTACGTGACCAAGGCCGACTTTGTCGCTTGCCACAACCCCAGCTACATCGTTAAGGGCTTCAAGATGGTCCGCGACGTCAAGCCGGGCGGCACCTTCCTGGTCAACTGCCAGTGGAGCGACGAGGAGTTCGCCGAGCACATGCCCGCCGTGGCCAAGCGCTACATCGCGAACAACAACGTCAACGTCTACCTGATCGACGCTATCGACCTGGCCGCCAAGGTCGGCATGGGCAAGCGCACCAACACGGTGCTCCAGTCCGCCTTCTTCGCGCTGGCCAAGGTCCTGCCCGCCGAGGACGCCCTGCAGTACATGAAGGACGCGGCTACCAAGTCCTACATGAAGAAGGGCCAGGCCATCGTCGACGCCAACCATAAGGCCATCGATGCCGGCGCTACCGCCTTCCGTAAGTTCGAGGTTCCGGCCGACTGGGCAACCGCCGAGGATGCCGCTCCCGTCGAGCTCTCCGAGGAGACCAAGTCCGCCATCGCCCAGCAGGTCAAGAACCTGCTCGAGCCCATCGATCGCATGGATGGCGACAGCCTGCCCGTTTCCGCCTTCGTCGGTTGCGCCGACGGCCAGTTTGAGCTGGGCGCCTCCGCATACGAGAAGCGCGGCGTCGCCGTGGTCGTTCCTCACTGGGACGAGACCAAGTGCATCCAGTGCAACCAGTGCGCCTATGTGTGCCCGCATGCCACCATCCGTCCGTTCGCGATGACCGAGGACGAGGCTGCCGCCGCGCCCGAGGCTACCCGCACGCTCGACGCCATGGGCCCCAAGGCCAAGGGCATGAAGTTCACCATGGCCGTGTCCCCGCTCGACTGCATGGGCTGCACCAACTGCGTCAAGGTCTGCCCCAAGGGCGCCCTCGAGATGGTTCCCACCGAGCAGGAGATGGACCAGCAGCCCGTTTGGGACTACATGGTCGAGAACGTCTCCGAGAAGAAGGAGCTCATCGCGGCCAACGTTAAGGGCAGCCAGTTTAAGCAGCCCTACCTGGAGTTCTCTGGCTCCTGCGCCGGCTGCGCCGAGACCGCCTATGCACGTCTGGTGACCCAGGTCGCCGGCGACCGCATGTTCATCTCCAACGCCACCGGCTGCTCCTCCATTTGGGGCAACCCCGCTGCCACCGCTCCTTACTGCAAGGACAAGGACGGTCACGGCCCGGCGTGGAACAACTCCCTGTTCGAGGACAATGCCGAGCACGGTCTGGGCATGGCCGTGGGCTATGAGGCCGTTCAGCACAAGCTGATCGCCGCTACCCAGGACATCATCGCCTCCGATGGTCCGTCCGATGAGCTCAAGGCCGCCGGCCAGGCTTGGATCGACTCCGTCAACGACGCCGAGGCTTCCAAGACCGCTGCCGCTGCCTACGTTGCCGAGCTTGAGAAGTGCGGCTGCGACGCTTCCAAGGCGATCCTCGCCGACAAGGCTTACCTCACCAAGAAGTCCTTCTGGATCTTCGGCGGCGACGGCTGGGCCTACGACATCGGCTTCGGTGGCCTGGACCACGTCCTGGCTTCCGGCCACAACGTCAACGTCTTCGTCTTCGACACCGAGGTTTACTCCAACACCGGTGGTCAGGCCTCCAAGGCCTCGAATCTGGGCCAGGTCGCTCAGTTCGCCGCTGCCGGTAAGGTGACCAAGAAGAAGTCTCTGGCCGAGATTGCCATGAGCTACGGCTACGTCTACGTGGCACAGGTTGCCATGGGCGCCAACCCGGCTCAGACCCTCAAGGCCATCCACGAGGCCGAGGCCTACGACGGCCCGTCCCTCATCATCGGCTACAGCCCCTGCGAGATGCACTCCATTAAGAAGGGTGGCATGCAGAACTGCCAGGCCGAGATGAAGAAGGCTGTCGAGTGCGGTTACTGGAACCTCTTCCGCTTCAACCCCGAGGCTGCTGCCGGCAAGAAGTTCTCGCTCGATTCCAAGGAGCCCGCGGGCGGTTATCAGGAGTTCCTGATGAACGAGGCCCGTTACGCTTCGCTGACGCGTTCCTTCCCCGAGCGCGCCGAGGAGCTCTTCAAGGAGAATGAGCAGGCCGCCATGGACCGCTACGCTCACCTGCTGAAGCTCAAGACGGTGTACAACGAGGCTTAGGTCTCCCACCGCAGGATCTGAGGGCTGACCTTCGCGGACGTCCTCGGACATGAAAGAACCCCCGCTGCGCGCTACGTGAACTGCCTCCCATTTCTTGGACACAAGAATGGGAGGCTTTTTTATGGCTGG
>NZ_QRHU01000031.1:0-17377 GCF_003470945.1 Collinsella sp. AM23-17
CTTGCAGCGACGGACCTCGGGACGCTCTTACACCACGTCTGCGCGCGCCACCGAGGGCAGAATCTTCGGGGCCGGAAGCTAGACCGGCTAACAAGGTGGGTACCCTAGCGATGTGCAAAATTGCGAGTATTCAGCAGGGTCGGCCCTCCAGCACCCACAAGTTAATCCAAATGAGAAACAAAAACGCTATCGAACGGGAACGTTAGGCAACATTTGAGGAAGACCTTGTCTGTTTACCGCCCTTGGATAACTCTTGAGCAGCTTTATTTGGCCTGGAATAGATTAACGGACCCCCTATAGTTGCAGAATACTCCAATTTTTGCACGGCGCGGGGGCACCCACCCCGGCATCGGCTATCAAAACCGCTCAGTCCGGAATCTCGTCCACTATTCCCCATCATTTTGTGCGACGAATTACCTGAACGTCATTGACATATGAACATGCGCTCATATAATCGGAAGTAAGTTATATGAGCGCATGTTCATATGAAAGGATATTGCAATGAGCAGCCACGCTGATGAAACAAAGACTGGCATCGAGGCCACCGAGCCGATCGTCCCCACCACCTGCTCGCCCGAGGACCTTCCCGACGAGGAGCTGTTGTACGACCTGGCCGACCTGTTCAAGGTCTTCAGCGACACCACACGCATCAAGATTCTCTATGCCCTCATGGGCCGCGAGCTCTGCGTGGCCGACATCGCCGAGGCGACCGCAACCTCGCAGTCGGCAGTATCGCACCAGCTGCGCACGCTTAAGCAGTCGCACCTGGTCAAGTTCCGCCGCGACGGCCGCAACATTCTCTACTCGCTCGCCGACGATCACGTCTACACCATGCTTAACCAGGGCATGAGCCATATCTGCGAATAGCAATCACCCACGGTATCAGCGCGGCCGGCACCCAGACCGCTAACACAGGGAAAGGAACCCACCATGAAAAAGCAGTTTAAGCTCGACGAGATCGATTGCGCCAACTGCGCGCGCGAGCTTCAGGACGAACTTGCCAAGCTCGAGGGCGTCAAGTCCGTTTCGGTCAACTTTATGACCCAGAAGCTGACGCTCGAGGCCGACGACGCCAAGTTCGACGAGGTCCTGGACCGCGTCGTTGAGTTCACCGCCGACGCCGAGCCGGACTGCGAGATCATTCTCTAACCCGCGCATACGTTGACCTGCGAGGCCGCGCTTGCCGCGGCCTTTGCTCGCGAAATTATATGAGCAAGTGTTCATACACTCAAATGGGAGGTTTGAATCATGGCAGCCGCCGATCCCAAAAAGAAAAAGAAGAAGCGCAAGAAGAAAGAGTCCCTTGAGCACAAGCGCAACCGCATCCTGGTAGCACTGGGCGTTTTTGCCGTTGTTTATGCCCTCGACGAGCTCGGCGCCCTCACTATCGCATTTGGGGAGCCCGGCAACATCTACGCCAGCTTCGCGCTGTTCCTCGTGCCGTTTTTGATTGCCGGATACGACGTACTGCAAAAGGCATTCAATAACATCCGCCGCGGCAAGGCCTTCGACGAGAGTTTCCTTATGGCAGTCGCGACCATCGGCGCGTTTGCCATGGTGCTCTTCCCCGATACCGACCCGCACATGGCCGAAGGCGCCGCCGTCATGCTGTTCTACCAGGTCGGCGAGCTGTTCCAGGCATACGCTGTGGGCAAGAGCCGCAAGTCGATCAGTGCCATGATGGACATCGCGCCCGACTACGCTAACGTCGAGCAGCCCGACGGCACGCTCGAGCAAGTCTTCCCCGATGACATCGCCGTCGGCACCGTCATCGTCGTCAAGCCTGGCGAGCGCGTGCCCATCGACGGCATCATCGTCGAAGGCGAGACACAGCTCGATACCGCCGCCCTTACTGGCGAGTCAGTCCCCCGTCCGGCCAAAACCGGAGACGATATCATCAGCGGTTGCATCAACATGACGGGCCTCATCCACGTGCGCACCACCAAGCCCTTTGGCGAGTCCACCGTCGCGCGCGTCCTGGAACTCGTGGAGAATGCCAGCGAAAAGAAGGCGCGCACCGAGAACTTCATCACGCGCTTCGCCCGCGTCTACACGCCCGCCGTCACCGGCGCGGCCGCGGTACTCGCGCTCGGCGGCGGTTTGGTCACCGGCGCCTGGTCCGACTGGATCCTGCGCGGCCTGACCTTCCTGGTCGTCAGCTGCCCGTGTGCGCTCGTGATCAGCGTGCCGCTCAGTTTCTTTGGCGGCATCGGCGGCGCGTCCAAGCTGGGCGTTCTCATCAAGGGTTCCAACTACCTCGAGACGCTCGCCGATGTGGACACCGTCGTCTTTGACAAGACGGGCACCCTCACCAACGGCACGTTCTCGGTCGTCGCGGTGCACCCCGAGGCAGGCTATACCGAGCAGTCGCTACTCGAGGTCGCAGCCCTCGCCGAGTCGTTCTCCGACCATCCCATCGCGCAGTCGGTGCGCACCGCCTTCCAGGGCGAGCTCGATCCCAAGCGCGTAAGCGACTCCGCCAACGACGCGGGCCATGGCGTGACGGCGACTATCGACAGCAAACATGTCGTCGTCGGCAACGCCAAGATGCTTGCTGCGGCCGGTATCGACGCTCCCAATTGCGAGGTCGTCGGTACGATCCTTCACGTGCTCGTTGACGGCGTGTACGCCGGCCACATCGTGATTGCAGACACCGTTAAGGCCGATGCGGAGCAAACGATTCGCGACCTGCATGCCGCCGGTATCAACCGCACCGTCATGCTCACGGGCGACCGCGAGGAGGTTGCAGCGTCTGTGGCCAAGCAACTCGGTCTCGACGAGTTCCACGCGCAGCTCCTGCCGGGCGACAAGGTCGAGCGCGTTGAGGCGCTACTCGCGGCCGAAAGTGGCAAGGGCAAGCTCGCCTTTGTCGGCGACGGTATCAACGACGCTCCTGTGCTTACGCGCGCCGATGTGGGCATTGCCATGGGCGCCATGGGCTCCGACGCCGCGATCGAGGCCGCCGACGTGGTGCTGATGGACGACAAGCCGTCCAACATTTCCCGCGCGATCCGCGTGGCGCGCAAGACCATGTCGATTGTTTGGCAGAACATAATCTTTGCGCTGGGCATTAAGCTGCTGATCCTTGTGCTGGCAGCGCTGGGTATCGCCAATATTTGGCTTGCCGTCTTTGGCGACGTAGGCGTGGCGATCATCGCCATCCTGAACGCCATGCGCGCGATGGGTGTCAAGAACCTGTAGCGCTCGTGGTCCCTCCGGCCGGGGCCGGGCTTGGTTTTGAAAACGTCCTCGCGCATGAGGCCCGTCTTTCTTGCTCCTGCGGAGCAACGGAAAGGCGGGCCTCGCGCTGCGGAGTGTTTTCAAAACCAAGCCCGGCCCCGGCCTGCATTGACACAGCTGGCGGTTCTTGGGCATCGCTTGCTGGCGGGGTTCCTTTGCTGAAATGGACTTGGCCGAAAGGGCCGCTGGTCCCGGTCGCTGGTTCGCGCTTTGCGTGAACTCCGCGCTACTGTGGGTCAGTTAGGCTTCTATTGTTGGACCCGCTACATCTTCCCGTCTCAGCATCGATCTTAGCTTCTCGAAGCTCTCCTCGCTCAGGCAGTGCTCCATGTGGCAGCCCTCTTGCGACGCGACCTCGGGCGTTACGCCTGCGTCCTCTAGCAGACCTACAAAAAAGCAGTGGCGCTCCCACATTTGACGGGCAACCTCAAGACCGCGTTCCGTCAGATGCACGTCGCGTTTGCCCATCTCCACGTAGCCGGTGCTCTCCAAGGCCGCCATGGCTTTAGAGACGCTTGCTTTGGTTACGCCCAAGTATTCGGCAACGTCGATCGAGCGCACGATGCCCTGACGTTCCGATAGGACGTAGATCGATTCGAGATAGTCTTCTCCGGATTCACGTAGGGCCATGGGCCGCCTTTCGCGATGGCTTCTAGTTAGCCTTTGGATACTTTTGCTTGATTTACTTTACCGCAAAAGTTGCCCATGTCTTACTACTTTGCCTAAAAGTTAGCCGTGTTTCACAAAACATGCGGGACGAAAACAAAATGGGGACGCCCCGCAAGGAGTGTCCCCAGCTGCCGGCAGAAAAGGAACGTCCCTAAGTGCCGGCCGCAGCTACAGTAGCCCAAAGTGCTTGGCGGCGTTGTAAATGCCGTCGTCGTCTACGGCGGTCGTCACGTAGGTCGCTGCGGCCTTCACGGTATCCTGCGCGTTGCCCATGGCCACACTTGTGCCCACGGCCGAGAACATCGACAGGTCGTTCTCGCCATCGCCAAAGGCAATCGCCTCGCTCGCGTCGATGCCCAGGCGCTCCAGCGTCGCCGCCACACCCAGGTCCTTGCCGCCGTTTGCCGGAATAATGTCGCAGAACAGATCGCACCAGCGCGTAGTGAGCGAATGCGACACCGCATCGGTCACGATATGCTCGTCGGCCGGGTCCACAAAGGCGCAGAACTGGTAAACCGGCGCGTCAAAAGCGTGCTCAAACGGTTCCTCGTGGTAGACGATTCCCGCGTTGCTACCGGCCGTCACCACGCGCTCGGACAGGCGGTTCACAAACGAGTTCTCGCCCTGCATGCACAGCGAGTCGTAGCGCCCCTCGGCCACCTGGTCCACGATCACCGCGACGTCGTCCGGATCGATCGGGCAGCTGCGGTAAACCCCCTCGGCATCAAAGCAGTGCTGGCCCGAAAGCGTAATGTACGCATCCCAACCAAGATCGAATAGCCAATCGGGCATCTGATAGGTCGGGCGACCCGTGGCGATCACGCACGCGATCCCCTGCTCGCGAAAGCTGTCGAGCACCTGCTGCGCCGACGCCGGAATCCGATGGGTCTTAAAGCTCAGCAGCGTACCGTCGATATCGAAAAACGCGGCCTTGATCATCCTCGCCTACTCCTCGCCCTCGAGCTTCTCGCTCGCCTCGAGCCACGCCATCTCCAGCTCGTCCATGGCGGCGTGGGCCTCGTCGATCTTTGCCTGCTGCTCGCCCAGCGCCGTGTAGTTGGTGGGATCGACCTGGGCCATTGCTGCCTCGGCCTCCTCAACGCGGGCGCGCTGCGTCTCCATTTTGCGCTCGAGCGAGCTCACCTCGCGGCGAAGCTTCTGGCGTTCGGCGTTGGAAAGGCCGTTGGGCTGACCGCTCGACTTGGGCTTTTCGGCCGCAGCCGCCGCGGCACCGGTGTCGAACGTACCGGTCTTGGCGCTCGGTGCACCCACGGGCTCGCCCTCGGCGGTGGCGTTGCACAGGCGCAGGTACTGGTCGACGCCGCCGGGCATATGCGTCAGGTGGCCGTCGAGCAGCGCCCACTGCTGGTCGGTCACGCGCTCCATCAAAAAGCGGTCGTGCGTCACCAGAATCAGCGTGCCGGGCCAGCCGTCCAGCAAGTCCTCGACAATCGCCAGCATGTCGGTATCCAGGTCGTTGCCGGGCTCGTCCAGGATGAGCACGTTGGGCTCGTCCAGGATCGTCAGCAGCAGCGACAGGCGACGGCGCTGGCCGCCCGAAAGATCGCCGATGCGGCTCCAGAGCTGCTGCGTCGTAAAGCCCAGACGCTCGCAGAGCTTCTCGGGTGAAGTCTCCTTGCCGTCAATGACGTAGTACTTCTTATAGTGGCTGAGCACCTCGCGGATCGTGTCGCCCATGTAGGGTTCGAGCTCCTCGAGCTGCTGCGACAGCACGCCAAAGCGCACCGTCTGGCCGATCTTCACGCGGCCGCGCAGGGGCGCGATCTTGCCCTGGATCACGTCGAGCAAAGTCGACTTGCCGGCGCCGTTCTCGCCCAAAAGACCATAGCGGTCGCCCGCACCAATGAGCCAGGTCACGTCGTTGAGCACCTGCTTGGGCGCGCCATCGGTATCCGCATAGCCGGCGTCCACGTCGACCACATCGATAACTTGCTTGCCCAGGCGGCTCACGGCCAGGCGCTTGAGCTCCAGCTCGTCACGCACGGGCGGCACGTCGGCGATCAGCTCGCGAGCGGCATCCACGCGAAACTTGGGCTTGGTGGAGCGCGCCTGGGCACCGCGGCTCAGCCACGCGAGCTCCTTACGTGCCATGTTGCGACGGCGCTCCTCGGTAACCGCGGCCATGCGGTCGCGTTCCACGCGCTGCAGGATATATGCCGAATAGCCGCCCTCGAAGGGATCGACCTGGCCGTCGTGAACCTCCCACATGCTGGTGCAGACCTCGTCCAAGAACCAGCGATCGTGCGTGACCACGAGCATCGCGCCCTGACCGCGCTGCCAGCGGGCCTTTAAGTGACGCGCAAGCCAGTTGATGGTGCGCATGTCCAGATGGTTGGTGGGCTCATCGAGCATGAGCACGTCATAGTCGCCGCTCAGCAGGCGCGCGAGGTCCACGCGGCGGCGCTGACCGCCCGAGAGCTCGCCTACCATGCCCTCCCAGGGCACATCGCTAATAAGACCGGCCAGAATCTGGCGCGTACGGGGGCTCGACGCCCACTCGTACTCGGGGGCGTCACCCACAACGGCATGATGCACGGTATCGGTATCGACAAGCTGGTCCTTTTGGCCGAGTAGACCGATCGTGATGCCGCGGCGGTGCGTCACGCGTCCGTCATCGGGCTCCAGCGTGCCGGCGAGCACGCTCAGCAGCGTCGACTTGCCGTCGCCGTTTTTACCGACAATACCAATGCGGTCGCCCTCGCCCACGCCGAGCGTCACGCTATCGAAAATATGCTTGGTGGGAAACTCTAGGCTGACGGAATCGCATCCCAAAAGAATCGCCATATGCCCTGCTCCTTCGTAGAAATTCAACGTTCTCCATGATAGCGAAAACCACCACAAAGGGGACGGGCGCCTTCGTGGTGGTTTTGGGCAAGCGCACCGGCACACGACACAAAAAGGCGGGCCATCTCCCGCAAGAGATGACCCGCCTCTCCAATCAGTCCCGCGGCAACCGTGGCCGCCGCGGGCCTCAAGCATGTCCCGGACTAGGAGAACATGCCGGTGAGGTAATCATTCAGCCGCTTATCCTTGGGCCGTTGGAAAATCTCGTCGGTCTCGTCGTACTCGACCATATCGCCCATGTAGAAAAACGCCGTGCGGTTGGACACGCGCGACGCCTGCTCCATGTTGTGCGTCACGATGACGATGGCGCGGTCGGCCACGATCGACGACATGAGGTCCTCGATCGCCAGCGTCGAGATGGGGTCGAGCGCCGAGCAGGGCTCGTCAAACAGGATTACGTCGGGGTTGAGCGCCAGCGTGCGCGCAATGCACAGACGCTGCTGCTGACCGCCCGAAAGCGCGTAGGCGCTCTTGTCGAGCTTGTCTTTGACCTCGTCCCACAGCGCGGCACCGCGCAGACTTTCCTCGACCATGCGGTCGAGCTCGTCACGGTCGGTGATGCCGTGGCGCTTGGGCGCAAAGGTGATGTTGTCGCGAATGGACTTGCGGAAGGGGTTTGGCTGCTGGAACACCATGCCGATGGAGCGACGCAGCTCGTACGTGTTCTCGGTCTTGGTGTTCACGTTGCGCCCGCGGTAGTTGATCTCGCCCTCCACGCGACAGCGGCGAATCTCGCGATTCATCAGGTTGAGGCTACGCAAGAAGGTCGACTTGCCGCAGCCCGAAGGCCCGATGAGCGCCGTGATCTCACCCTTGTGGAAGTCGAGCGACGTATTGTGCAGCGCATGGTGGTCGCCATAGTACACGTTGACGCCCTTGGCGGAGAGCACGACCTCGTCGCTCACGGCCTTGCCGCTCACGCGCACGCGCCTCTCGCTCTCCCCCACGCTCGACAGAAAGTCCTGGGGGGTGTCGGACGTGGCCGCCTCGGTTGCGGGCGTTGCATTCATATCGCTCATTCGGCCGTCATCTTCCTTGCCAGTTGCTTGCCCACGATACGGGCGACTACGTTAAACAGCAGCACGCAAATCATCAGCAGTGCCGCGGTGCCCCAGACGATCTGCTGGGCCTCGGGGCTGCCCTCGCCATAGATCTTGTAGATGTGCACGGCCAGCGACTCGCCGGGACGGAACACGTTCCAGGCGCAGGTGGGGCTCGACAGGTTAAAGCTCAAGAAGTTGAGGCGGACCGGCGAGCTCATGCCCGAGGTAAAGAGCAGCGCCGCGGCCTCGCCAAACACGCGGCCGGCCGAAAGCACGATGCCGGTCACGATGGCGGGCATGGCCTCGGGAATCAGGATGTGCAGTGTGGCCTCCCAGCGAGTGAGGCCCATGGCCAGGCACGCATCGCGCTGGGCCTGCGGCACGTCCTCGAGCGCCTGCTGAATCACGCGCACCAGGATGGGGATGTTGAACATGGTGAGCGCGACGGCGCCGGAAATGATGGAGTACTTCCAGCCCAGCTGCACCGAGAACACCAGAAAGCCGAACATGCCGACGACGATGGAGGGCAGCGAAGACAACGTCTCGATGGCGGTCGAGGCGATGTCGCGAATGGGACCGTCGGGCGCGTATTCAACTAGGAAGACCGCGCCGCCCAGGCTGATGGGCACCGAGATGATCAGGGTAATCAGCAGCAGATAGAACGAGTCGAACAGCTGGTAGAGCACGCCGCCCTGCGTTCCGTTGGCGCGTGCGGGCTGCGTGAGAAAGCCCGGCTGGAACAGCGTCGAGATACCCTCGAACAGGATGTAGGCCACCATGGAGACGACGATAAGCATGACGATGGCGACAATCGCCGTCAGCACGCCCGTGGCGATGCGGTCCTGCTTTTGGACACGCCCGAGTCTCGCCTCGTCGATATGGATGCGCGTGCTAGCCACGAGCCTTCGCCCCCTTGCGGCCAATGAGATGGATGATCAGGATAAAGATGAGGCTCATGCCCATCAGCAGCAGGCCGAGCGCCCACAGGATGTCGTCCTGGGCCGAGCCCTCGGCATAGACCGCCATGGACGTGGTGAGCGTGGTGGTGATGGTAGACGCCGGCGACAGCAGCGACGTCGGCATGGCCTCGATGCCGCCAATGACCATGCGCACGGCGAGCGTCTCGCCAAAGGCGCGGGTCATGCCAAGGATGACTGCGGTCATGAGCGAGGGCATGGCGGACTTGAGCACCACGTGCCAGATGGTCTGCCAGCGGGTGTAGCCCAGCGCGAGCGAACCCTGGCGGTAGCTATCGGGCACGGCGCGCAGGCCATCGACCGAAAGCGTGGTCATCGTCGGCAGAATCATGACTGCCAGCACGATAGCGCCGGGCAAGATACCCAGACCCGTGCTCACGTGGAAAACGCTCTTCATAAGGCCGACGACCACGTGAAAACCGATCAGGCCAAAGACGACCGAGGGAATACCGGTCAAAAGCTCAATGAGCGGCTGAAAAACCTTGGAGCCAAACTTAGGCTGAATCTCGACCGCAAAGATGGCAGAGCCGATGGCGATGGGCAGTGCGATGAGCGTGGAGAGCACCATGACCGCAAACGAGGTGACGATCAGGGGCAGGGCGCCAGTGTAGGGCAGGCCGTTTTCGGCCGTGTTGGCCAGGTCCCACTTGGTACCGATAAAAAACTCGACGATCGAGACGCCGTCCTTGAAAAAAGCCGAGAGGCCCTTTTGGGCGACCATAAAGATGAGCGCGGCAACGACAAGCGTCACGAGCGCTACGCACGCACCCGTGACGCCCAGGCCCACGTTCTCAAGCTCGCGCTTTGGCAGCTGTTTTGCCATTGCAAACCTTTCCGGGGGCGATTACTTATTTAGCGGAGACCTTGCCACTGGCGTCCTTGACGACCTTCATGGCAGAAACGGGAATAAAGCCCTGCTCCTCGACGAGCTTGCCCTGGACGTCGTCGGAAAGCATGAACTCCAGGAAGGCCTTGGTGGCCTCGTCGGCGTCCTTAGCACAGTACATGTGCTCGGTCGCCCAGATCTTGAAGGAGTCGTCGGTGACGTTTGTGCTCTTGGGCTCGACGCCCTCGACCATGATGGCGTTGAACTTGGAGTCATCGAAGTGCGAGAAGTCAAGGTAGGAGATGGCGTTGTCGGTGCTGCCCATCTGAGTCTGGACATCGCCGGACTTGTCGAGCTCGGCGTCGCCCTTAAAGTCGACGGCCTCGTCGCCAAAGACGGCGGCCTCGAAGGTGGCGCGGGTGCCGGAGCCGGCCTTGCGGTTGAGAACGACGATCTTGGCGTCGTCGCCGCCGACCTCCTTCCAGTTGGTGATCTGGCCGGAGAAGATGCCCTTGAGCTGCTCGAGGGTCAGGTCGTCGACTGTCACGTTCTTGGAGACGACGGGGCCCATGCCCACGACGGCGACCTCGTGATCGACGAGGTTCTTGACCTGATCGGCCTCGAGCTTGGTCTCGGCGAAGACATCGGAATTACCGATGGTGACGGTGCCG
The DNA here is from genome assembly GCF_003470945.1 of Collinsella sp. AM23-17. NCBI lineage: Bacteria > Bacillati > Actinomycetota > Coriobacteriia > Coriobacteriales > Coriobacteriaceae > Collinsella > Collinsella sp. AM23-17. The sequence continues at coordinate 10,292 of NZ_QRHU01000031.1, forward strand.
GCGGCGACAGCGGTCAGGCCCTTGCCCGAACCGTTGCCCGAACCGGAGACGGAGACGTCGGGGTTGGCATCCATAAACTTCTCGGCAGCAGCCTCGACGAGAGCCTGGAACGAGGAGGCGCCGTCGTAGGTTACCTCACCCGAGACGGACTCGGCAGCAGCGGCGCTACCCTTGTCGGCGGCGTCGGTTGCGCCTGCGCCGCCGCAACCAACGAGACCGAGACCGACGATGCTGGCAAGACCACCAGCGAGGCCGAGGAACTGACGACGAGAATAAGCCTGATCGAGCATGATCTTCCTTTCATACAAGCGACTCGCGGGCACCCTGCCCGCTTTGCTGTTTGGAAAGATACGGTCTCGATCGGGCAGCGCCCGCGTCAGCTGCGCTTTATTACGGGCATCTGATAGACCCTTACCGCAAGCGCGGCTCGGCTTTACAAACGAATAACAAACCCGCCACCAAGCATGACCCGCCTTTTACACCAATAAAAACAAAGTTGCGGTGAAATAGTTCCTGCTTGGCCATCAAATGGCCCATTCTAGGAACTATTCCACCGCAACTTAAAAAGCCCGGACGAAAGGGGTGCTAAGTTGTTAAAACGCCGCAGCCTTAAAGCTCAAGCTCGTTCAAACGTAAGATCGCCACGATATAAATCTTGAGCGCCTGCTTGAGCTGTTCCTCGTTGGCGCACTCGTTGGGACCGTGCATCTGGCCGCCCCACTCGGGCAGCTCCAGACCGGTCTCCTCGGGGCCAAACGAGACGGCGCGGGCAAAATTGCGCGCGTACGTGCCGCCGCCCATGGCAAAGGGCTCTGCATGCTTGCCCGTAAACTCGTTGTAGGTATCGATGAGCGCCTTCACGGCCGGGTCGTCGGCAGAGACCGAGAACGGCACCTTTGTACGACCCACGCGGCACGTCACGCCAAAGCGGCCCACGAGCGGCTCGAGCTGCTCACGGATGGTATCGGCGCTCGTGCTATCGGGGAAGCGCACGTCGATGACCTGCTCAATGTGGCCATCTGCCACACGAATGACGCCGGGGTTGCAGGTGAGCGGGCCAAACGCCGGGCTCGTCGCGTCGATACCCAGGCCGCGACCATAGGCGTCCGCATGCACAAAGGCCAAAAACTTGACAAACTCGTGCTCGGCAGGCGCCAGCAGGCGCTCGTTGCGTGCGCCAAACGTATCCTCCACCTCGCGCAGATACCCCACGATCAGGCCGACGGCATTAATCGTTCCCTCGGGCATCGAGGCATGGCCGCCGATACCGTGGGCAAAAATCTGCGCATGACCGTTGTCGAGCGTCGTAATCTCAAGGCGATCGGCGTTTTCGACGGGCGCCGGCAGCTCCTCGGCGGCAATCGCCAGCTCGCAGATAGACTGCGACGGAATGGCGTTGCTCGCCTCGGCACCGCTCCAGGACACAATGCGCCCGCCGTCGATCTTGGGGCTCACAAGCGTCGCCCCAAACTGACCCTTCTCGGCATTGCAGACCGGGAACTCGGCATCGGGCGTAAACAGAAAGTCGGGGTTCGCGTAATTCTCCAGATAATGGTGAACGTCGGACATGCCCACTTCCTCATCGCAGCCCAGCAGCGCGCGGAAGGTGTAGCGCGGCACAATGCCATGCTTGAGCAGGTAGGCGCCGGCGTAGAGCGACAGCACGGCCGGACCCTTGTCGTCGATCACGCCGCGGCCGAGCAGCCAGCCCTCGCGGCGCTCCATCGCAAACGGATCGGTGTTCCAGCCGGGACCGGCGGGCACCACGTCCACATGGCAAATAGTCGCGAGCTGCTTGTCGCCGCGGCCGGGAATGTCGGCGATGCCCACGTAGCCTTCGTCATCGCTTGTCTGGTAGCCGAGCTTCTGCGCGATGCCGAGCGCACAGTCGAGCGCGTCACGGACCGGGCGGCCAAACGGCGCGCCGGGCTCTGCATCGGCAGAAACTGCCACGGACGGATAGCTCACCAGCTGCTCGATATCGGCGACGACATCTTCCCAGACCTCGTCGACATACTCGGCGACGCTCTGCTCCACCTGATTCATGGACGACCTCCTTACCAATGAGCGGCGAGCGCGCTCGCCCCTCACATTACGTCATTAGATAGCGAAAAGTTTAGCAAGCTCGGCCACCGAGTGCACCACCGCATCGGCACCCGCCGCCTCGTGCTCGCCCGGCGCCGCCGCGCCCGAATAGATGCCGATGCACGGCACGCCCATTGCGTGCGCGCCCTCCACATCGTTAAAGCGATCGCCGATCATCACGGCATCGTCGGCCGTCGCGCCGAGCGCCGCCAGGGCATCGCGGACCGAATCGGCCTTGGTCTCGCGTCCCTGCGGCGGATTCATGCCAATCACCGCCTCAAACTGAGAGAGCCCGAGCTCATGCACCATGTCGATGCACTTGGCCTCCATGCGTGACGTCGCCACGGCCATACGCTTGCCCCGGGCGACCAACCCATCCAGCAGCTCGGGGACCCCATTGAACACGGGATACTCCTCCGGTCCCAGTTCATCAAAAAAGGCGCGGTACTCATCGGCCACCACAAGCGACTCCTCGCGGGAAAAGCCGTAAAAGTCGTGAAAGCTCTTCCACAGGGGCGGCCCGATCATGCGGCGCAGATCACCCATCTGCGTCTCCGAAAACCCGCGCGCAGCCAGCGTCTTGCGCGTCGAGGTCATCACTGCCCGACCCGTATCGGCCACCGTGCCGTCAAAATCGAACAGCACAACCGGCCGCTCGCAAAGTTGCAATGCCGCCATCGGCACCCTTCTTCCCCAGTTGATGATTTCCACACCACCGCTTCAAACTGTTGACTATTCAACAATTGAACCTAGCAATGTAGAGCAACTCCACTATACTTGTCGCACTTTGCTTTCAGAAGGCGGCGCTGCCGCGCCCCAACGAAAGGTGCAATTATGTCTTTTGCCATCATAACCGACTCCACGTCGGACATCTCCCCCGCCCGTGCCCAAGAGCTCGGCATTTACGTGATTCCGCTGCATGTGATTATCGAGGGCGAGGACCTGCTCGACCAGGTGCAGATTACCGCCGAGGAATACGTCGCCCGCATGGCCGGCTCCGAGCAGCTGCCGCACACCTCGCAGCCGAGCGCCGGCGAGTTCAAGGCGCTGTTTGACCGCGTACGCGCCGATGGCCACGACAGCGCGATCTTTATCTCGCTGTGCAGCGAGTGGTCCGCCTGCTATTCCAACGCATGCCTGGTCGCCGAGACCCACGAGCTCGACGTGCGCTGCATCGATTCGCGCACCGGCTCGGGCGCCGAGGGCCTGCTGGTGGAGTACGCGCTGGCTATGCGCGAGGACGGCCGCAGCCTGGACGAGACCGAGGCGCAGATCCGCGCGGCCCTGCCCGACGCCCACCTGCTGCTGATTCCCCGCACGCTCGAGAACCTCGTTAAGAACGGCCGCGCGCCCAAGCTTGCCGGCCAGCTCACGCAGATGCTCAACATTCGCCTGGCCGTTTCGCCGGAGTGGAAATCGGGCGAGATCAAGGCCATCAAAAAGGGCCGCGGCGCCAAGCGCATCGTCGCCAACACCATGGCAGATTGCCTCGCGTTTTTGGACGAGCACCCGGGCTCAAGCGTGCGTGTGCTCACGACCGGCGCCGCCGAGGAGCAGGAACTTGTCAACGAGGCACTCGCGGGCCAGGATTACGTAGACGCCGGCACCGGCCCCATCGGCTGCACCATCGCCACCCATGTAGGCGTCGACGCCATCGCCATCAGCTACTGCCCCCGCTACCAGCCCATCCACTAGGGGCACCTTTACCACTTGCGGTGGAATAGGAACTGTTTTTGGCTTATCAGCCGCAAATCAATCCCTATTCCACCGCAACTTAGAAATCGGCGATCAGCCCAGCGGACCCTGAAACAGTTCCTGATGAGTGCCCATTCTCACCAGCCTAATCACTGGGTTAGTCTTATGGGGAAGATAAAGAACGACCACATCGACCAAGCCATCGGATAGGTGGAAATCGATGTGGCCGTTGTAGTTTCCGCCCGGGTTTGAGAGCTCGTGGGCGCCATACTCCGCCGGAAGTGACCCATGAGCCACAAGCTCTGCAACCGCCGCTTTAAACTCACTTTTTAGCTGCGGATGCATGCGCATCGTTCGTTTGTAGTCCACCTTAAATTGAGCCTCGACTTTAATCTCGAACATCGCTATTCCTCATCGAGGAATGACATAAGCTCATCAGCGTTATTGAATGACAGGCTATCGTCCGGCAAAATCCCCAGCTCATGAGCCTCGGCGATCACCATGGCGCGCCTCGTCACCTCGTTGGGCACCTCCGCCCTTCCTACAATCTCAAAAGGAATCTTTCGCTGATTTACCAGCTGCCGAACGGCAAGATTGAGATAGGAATTGAGGCTGAGGCCGACCGAATCCAAGAACTCAGTCGCCTGCTCCTTGAGCCCCTCTTCGATTCGAACCGTCGTAGGCTTAACTGTTGCTGTAGACATTTGCGACCTCCTCGCCCTCGTCTTTTACACCAGTATACCCAATATAAATGGCAATCTGATGTTAGATAACATCAGATTGCCATGCGTATTCATGTCGCGTGGGCACGATTGATCTACATCAGCCCGCTGAGCGCAATGTCAACGGCCTCGTTGAGGTCGTCGGTAATGTGTACCAGATCCGGATCGAGCGGGCTAATCATACCGGTGCTCATCACCGGGCCGTTGAGCCAGTCGAATAGGCCCTGCCAGTACTCGGTGCCCACCAGCACGAGCGGCATGCGCTTGACCTTGTGCGTCTGCACCAGCGTGAGAACCTCGAACATCTCGTCGAGCGTGCCAAAGCCGCCGGGAAATACGATGGCGCCCGAGCTGTACTTAACGAACATGGTTTTGCGCACAAAGAAGTAGCGGAAGTCCATGCCGAGGTTCACGTATTTATTGAGCCCCTGCTCGTGCGGAAGCTCGATACCCAAGCCGACCGACTTGCCGTTGGCGCTCGCCGCTCCCCTGTTGGCCGCCTCCATGACGCCGGGACCACCGCCGGTGATAACCGCCACGCCGCGCTGGGCGATCTTGCGGCCAACGGCGCGTGCCGCCTTGTAGAGCGGATCGGTCTTGGGCGTGCGGGCACTGCCGAAGATGGTCACCGCAGGACCAAGCTCGGCAAGTGCGCCAAAACCATCAACGAACTCTGCCTGAATGCGCAGCACGCGCCAGGGGTCGGTGTGCAACCAGTCGGTCGAGTCCTCGGGCGCCAGCAGGTTGGCGTAGGTGTTGTCCTTGGGAATCATGGGGCCGCGCATGACCACGGGGCCGCGGCGGTACGTCTCGTCGTAGGCAGGCTCGCCCTCGACGTTCTCATTCTTAATCATGGGTACTCCTATCGAGAAAAAGAAAAGCGGGCGGGGTCGACGCCATGCGTCAAACACCCGCCCGAACATCAACTATTCGGTATGGTACCCACGATGCATCAAGTGCTTGCAAGCTATCGGTCATCGGTCGCGCAAGCGGTGTTAGCAAACGTGATGACCGGCCGGCGCTCGCCCCTTGCCGTTGCCCGCGCTCTGCAAGCGCCCGTGCTGCTCTTAGTAATCCACCGCCGCAGGGCTGTTCATCCAGTCGCTCACGAACGCGCCGTAGCGGCCCTCGATAATGGCCTGGCGGGCCCGCTGCATAAGGTTGAGCAGGTAGTAGATGTTGTGCATCGAAAGCAGAATGCCGCCGAGCATCTCCTTCTGCGTGACCATGTGACGGATGAGCGCACGGCTGTAACCGCCCGTGCACACCGGGCAGGTGCAGGTGGGATCGATGGGACCGTCGTCGTGCGCAAAGCGAGCGTTGCGGAAGTTGAGGCGACCCTCGCTGGAGAATGCCGTGCCCATACGGCCGGTGCGCGTCGGCAGCACGCAGTCAAACATGTCGATGCCCACGCCAACGCCGCGCACGAGCGTGGTCGGGTTGCCGACACCCATCAGGTAGCGCGGCTTATGCTTGGGCATGTACTCGCTCACGAGCGGCGCCAGGGTCTCGAACATGGTCTCGTGATCCTCGCCCACCGAATAGCCACCGATACCATAGCCCGGGAAGTCGCCGCACTCCTCCAGATGGCGCAGCGAACGCAGGCGCAGATCCAGGTGCATGCCGCCCTGAACGATGCCAAAGAGCGCCTGGTCATCGCGGGTATGCGCCTTATAGCAGCGCTCGGCCCACATGCTCGACAGCTCAACGGCGCGCTCAACGTAGGCGCGCGTGGCGGGATAGCCCGGGCACTGGTCGAGCTGCATGCAGATATCGGAGCCGAGTTTCATGGCGATTTCCATGTTGTCCTCGGGCGTCCAAAACACGTGGCGGCCGTCGTAATCGTTGACGATAAAGCGCACGCCCTCATCGGTGAGCTTGACGGCATCGTTGTGGCTGAAGACCTGGAAACCGCCCGAGTCGGTGAGGATGGGGCCGTGCCAGTTCATGAACTTGTGCAGGCCGCCCAGCTCGGCGATGGTATCCTCGCCGGGACGCATGGACAGATGATAGGTATTGGCGAGCACGATCTGGGCGCCGAGCTTCTTGACAGTCTCGGTAGGAATGCCCTTGACGTTTGCCTTGGTGCCCACGGGCATAAAGATCGGCGTCTCGATGTCGCCGTGCGGGGTGTGCAGCACGCCGGCGCGCGCGTGCGTCGTCGGATCCTCGGCAATCAGGTCGAATTTAAAAAGGTTCTGGTCCATAAACTGGAACTCCTTGGTTGCGGTTCATACGCAAACCATTATACGGGCAACCCGCAAGAAGCACCGACTCGACAGAAACTGGTGCGAGGAGGATACGGCAGGGACACGGCAAATGAGCGTGGATTTTTGGACGCTTACCGGATGAGCGTGGATAATCTCCCACTTTTGCCCAAAGCACAGCCCAAAAACGGGAGATTATCCACTTTCATTCTGCGGGTACTCATTTAAGTACGTCCCCGATGAGTGGAGCTATTTACCAGCCACGGCAACGCCGATATTTTGGCAACGTCAGCGAGCGGGTCGCATTTGAGACAAGGTGCCGTGAAATCAGAACCACCCTTAAAAAGGGTGGTTTGCTCTTAGGGTATAACCCACGG